>JAGPCC010000086.1:0-4502 GCA_018058245.1 Verrucomicrobiales bacterium | reverse complement strand
CCGATCCGGGCGATCATCGCTCCGGTCTTGTTGTCGATCATGAGAAGGGCACCCTGCAAATATTTGGGAGCCGGGAAAGTCTGGTCAGGATGAGCCGAGTCCTGAAACTCCGCCTTCTTGAGCTTGTACTGCTCCATGGTCCCATGATTAAAATCGGGATGTTGCTCGATTTTGGCGAGTTGCTCCCGGAGCGCGTTTTCAGCGACTTCCTGAATCCCGCTATCGATCGTGGTGTGGATGATAAAGCCTCCTTTCGAGACTGCCTCGAAGCCGATCAGTTCAATGACCTCCTGCCGTACCTTTTCATACACAAAAGCCGACTTCCCGGTAATATTCCCCTTCGCAATCGTCTGCACGGGGATCTTCTCCATCCGGGCCCGCGTGTCGGTATCGATATGACCTTCGGCCTCCATTCGAACAAGGACGTGATTCCTCCATTTGATGGAAGTTTCTGGAAAACTGCGCGGTGACCGATGATAGGGGTTCGGAATGGTCGCTGCAAGGGTGGCCGCCTCGACAAGAGAAAGTCGGTCCGGCTCTTTCCCAAAATACCCTTCTGAAGCAGCGGCGATGCCATAATAACCGCCACCGAAGTAGATGCGGTTCATGTAGAGCTCCAGGATCTTCTGTTTGCTGCCAATCCTTCGCTCGATTCGCTGCGCGAGAAAAATTTCCGTAAATTTCCGGCTGATGGTCCTATCCTTCAGTTCAAAGGTTTGTCGTGCCAACTGCTGCGTAATCGTGGATGCACCTTGGTTGATCCCCTTCGACCGCATGCTGTAATAGACCGCCCGCAAGATCCCCCAATAATCCACCCCATCATGTTGATAAAACCGGCTGTCCTCTGCCGAAAGGAGCGCATTCACAAAGTGATCCGACACTTCTTCAATCGTGACAGGACGGCGATTTTGCACAAAAATACGCCCGAGTTCTTTGCCGTTGCGATCCAGGATCCGGCTCGCAACCTCGATATCTTCCAACTCCGAAAGATCAAAAGATTGAGCAAGATCGTACCGGGGTTTCAGGTAAAAGTAGGCACCCACCGCACCGACCAGAGCCACGATGAGACCGAGAATCGAAAGAAACCCGAATACCCGAAACCAGAAAAGAAGGCGGCGGCGTTTTTTTGCGCGCTTGACCTCTCTATCGTTTAACGGCGGAAGGGGGATTACTTTACTGATCTGCGGCTCGGCACTGGAACTGCCGATTGCGTCAAAATCGATATCTTCGAAGTCGTCGGACACGGAAGGATTGTATCTATTGGATTCGTGGAACTAGAATAGGATCGATGCAGGAAATTCCGCAAAACCCAGTGGTGGCAAAAGATACGCCTCTTTTCGTTCCCGTCTTTCAAAGAATATCAAAAAGTCTGGACTTCTCGATCCCGTTCAGTGACTTCATGGATTTGGCATTGTATCATGATCTTCACGGATATTATTCCCACCCAGAGTTGCGGAGAATCGGTCGAACAGGGGACTTTTACACCAGCGTCTCGGTCGGAGACACCTTTGGATTCCTGCTCTCCCACGCCATTCTCCGATCATGGAACGAGCGGTTTGACAAACCGGAATCCTTTGTCGTCGTCGAACAAGGGGCTCACGACGGGCAACTCGCCCGCGACATCGTCGCCGGTCTACGGGAGATCACCGGCACGATTCCAGAGTGGTTCCAATATCGGATCCTCGAGCCCCGCTCTGCCGTGCGCAGTGCCCTTCAGGATCGCCTGAAAGAGGACGACCTCGATGGGATCGTTCACGTGGTCTCGTCGTTTGCTGAAGCCGCTGCCCCGCAAGGGATCTTTCTCTGCAATGAGCTCCTCGATGCCTTCCCAGTGCAACTCCTCGCCTTCGAAGAGGGGTGTTGGTGCGAAAAACAGGTCAGTTATGAAGAAAAATCGGGGGCCTTTGGTCTCGTTTCTCGGCCTCTCGATCCCGCTCTCGCGGACTTTGCAAGATCGATAGGAGACGATTTCCCGGAGGGCTATCGCACCGAGTTCTGCCCCGGAATCGAGCCCTGGATCACCAGTGCCGCCACTCTATTTTCCCACGGGCTCTGGTGGATCATCGACTACGGGCATGATCGCGCTGCCTACTACCATCCGGATCGCTCGTCCGGAACGCTGCGCTGCTACCACCAACACCACACTGGAGAGGACCCGTTTTTCCGCCCCGGTGAGCAAGACATCACCGCTCATGTCGATTTCACTCGACTCGGCGAACTCGCCAAAAAAGTCGGATTGACCCTCGATCGATACCGTGATCAGCATCATTTTCTGATCGACTCGGCTCGACCGTGGTTGCTCTCTATAGAAGGCCGTGCTCCCGACGCCCGTCTTGCCAAACGACTTCGTCAGTTTCAGACTCTCACCCATCCGGCGATGATGGGCCAACAATTCAAAGTCCTGGAGCTTAGCGGCGGACTTGAAGACAAGAGGGTAGAGCAGTGAACCCAAGAGGGTTCGATCAGCGCTCCAGCGGGATCGCAACGGGACGGTCGGTCGATTGGGTAAATTCGCGAACGCTAAAAAGCCAAATCACGACCTGCTTCCCCACCCAGTATCCGGGTGTCGCCGAGCTCTTGTAAAAAAGTTGCTTCCGAGCTTGGATCATTCCCGAGCCTCGTACTCCGACAAGATCTGGCGCAAATCCGAGACGGGCGGCTAGATGATCGACCAGGCCGGCACCGTGGCAGTGCATCCCGTCTTCCTTTCCTGAATGGAAAACGAGCGTGTGACTATCCCCGAGGAGGAGGACCGGGCTCGCTGGGTCCGGTTTGACTCCCCGTGTCCCCTGCTGCGAGACAAATCGCACCGAGAGCGGTTCCGGGTCCACTTTTCCCTCCCATTCACTGCCCTCGATCTGGTCACCAGATATCGAGAGGGTTTCGGGCTCACTCACTACGAATTGCCCTCCCGGAGCGGGTTCCGTCACCGCGAGAGATTTTGCGATGAACTCGGCGATGAGCTCAATCGTGCGCGGCGAAAAATGAGCGTCCTGACGACAATACAGCGGGACTTCGGAATCCGCTTTTTGTGCTTCTAAAAGAACAGGTTCCAGATCCAACACATCGATTCCCGCTTTCCGAATTTGTTCAAGAAAGGGCGCGATCGACACCACGTCACCTGACTGGAAGCCAGTGAGTAGCTTTTCGGGATAGAGGGAAGTCTTCGCCGGGACGGGCACAACTAGGAGCCGAATTCCTTTTTCTTCCAACTGGCGATGAAATTCCTGCATCGTCTCGACCGGATTACTCTTGTTTGCCGCCACTTCCTCCCAGGGTCTTTCCCAAAAACTCCCCAGCGACAGATGCCGGAGTTCTTTGACGAGGAAAAACCAATCCGGATCCGCTCCCTGTATACTCGGCTTTGGTTCGATCAGAGCACGAACCGCCTCCGCAAATTCCAAACCACGGGTCCCCTCAGCCGAATGAACCGGGGCTGTGATCGCTGCACCGAAAATCAAGTAATGGAGCCAATTCTGTTTCATTGAAGCCCGATCCCGGGAGTGGTCAGAGGTAGCGCGCGCGCAGATGGGCGACGAGCGCATCGGCATTGGCCGGCTCACCCGCGGCCATTGTCACCAAGTCGTCAGGAAGATACAAGCTGCCCGGTTCGTGGATCTTGGTTCGCATCCAGGAAAGGAGCCCCGAATAGTCTCCCCGCTCCATTTTCGAGGCAATCCCGGGATCCTGCACAACGGCGGCGCGGGCGAGGTGGGCCGCATTGATATTCCCGAGACTATAGGTGGGAAAATAACCAAAGATCGCCATGCTCCAATGGATGTCCTGGAGGCACCCCTGGTCATCACTGCCAACCGGAATCCCAAAATACTGCTCAAAACGGCGATTCCACTCATCGGGAATTCCTTCGATTTCCAATTCTCCCGAAAAAATCGCTTTCTCCAACTCAAACCGCAGCAGGATATGGAGGTCATAGGTCACTTCATCGGCCTCGACTCGGATCCGGCTTCGTTCCGCACAGTTCACGAGGCCATACATTTCCTCCACACTCACGTCAGCAAGATGGGGGAAGTACGTGGACGCTCGCGGCAGCCATTTTTCCCAGAAAGAACGACTGCGACCGACATGATTTTCCCAAAGCCTCGATTGGGACTCGTGGACCCCGAGGGAAACAGCATTGCCGATCGGCTGTCCTCGGCGGGCGCGATCGAGCCCCTGCTCGTAGAGCCCATGCCCCGCCTCATGGAGAACTCCAAAGAGGGAACTGAGAAAATCGCTCTCATCGTAGCGGGTCGTGAGACGGGTGTCGAAGGGGGCCATTCCCGAACAGAACGGATGCACCGCGGTATCAATCCGACCCGCATCAAAGTCAAAACCAATCGATTCGGCTACTTCTCGATTGAACGCTTCCTGCTTCGCAATCGGGTAATGAGCCAGCAACTTGGTTCTGTCCTTCGGCTCACGGGCCGTCGCCTCCTCCACGATCGGGAGGAGGGACTCGCGCAGAGAACCCAGTGTGGCAGTGAGTTGTTCCGTCGTAGCAC
>JAGPCC010000331.1 GCA_018058245.1 Verrucomicrobiales bacterium | reverse complement strand
GGACTGGCCACTGCGGTGAAATGCGTTCAGGATCGAGCGCCATTGCTTGGGGGATCGTCGTATTGACATCCCGGACCGTAGCGCTCAGGCGACGGTTGGATAGATGCTGCGTATGAGACGCTTACGAAGCGTCTCCTCACGAGGCCCGCAGGAGTAAAGTAGCCGCTCCTACCTAAGCAACTCATGAGGACGAGATCAGCGAGCTGAGAGTAAGCGGACACGGCAAACCCGACAGGCAGAAAAGCGCTGCCTTTTCATCCTTTCACTTCGCAATCTCTTCATCGTCGCCGTGGGAAGAGTCGTCCTTCCCGTTTTTCCCGCCTTTCTGGGTGGCAAGAAAAGCGATGAGATTGCGGAAATCCCGGGGTGGGAGGGCCGCTGCCATCGGCGGCATCGCCGAGACAGGCGGGGCGATCGATGCGATTTCCTTTCGGCTGATCGTTCTCTCGGAGTTGTCGAGTCCGATCACGGTGACGTGGTCATCCTTTTCCTCGGCGAGTCGCCCGACGACGGTATCACCGTCTTTCAGCGTGACGGAGGTCATGCCAAAACCGGGAGCGATCACGGCTCCGGGATTCGCAACCGATTCGAGAATCTTTTCCCGAGGTAGACGATTCGCGACCTGCCGGAGGTCGGGGCCCTGAACTCCTCCTTTATCGCCACCTTCGCCGCCGACCTTGTGGCACTGGAGACAGGCACCCTGGTTTTTGAAAACGATCTCACCTGCCGCTGCATCGCCTCCCTCGATACTCAAATGGTAAACGCTCTGCGGATCACTGGCTGCGTAGGATGCGGCGGCGACGTGATTTCTTTCGCTGAGAGCAAGGTAGGCATCGAGCCAGAGGCCTTTTCGCAAATCGCTCTCCCGTTTATCCCAGAGGGCGAGGACGGTGTCCGGATCTCCGGCAGCGATTCCGGAGAGGGCGGCGCGGGCGACGGGGAGTTTTGCCTCCTTTATCGCGGCTTTGCCTTTTTCGGCGATTCCGGGAAGACCAAGCACAAAGGCTTCTTTCATCGCAGCAGCCCGTAGCGAAGTATCTTGATCGGAAAGGAGTTCAGAGACGATCTCATTCAACCCGTCCGGTTTGGATTCGCTGAGGCTTTCAAGAATCGCAACCCGGAGATCTCCAGTGAGTTTTGTATTTTTCACCTGTGCCATCAGCATCGCGGGATCGAGATCGACCTTCGCCGCAGTGGCGAGTTCCATTCCGAGAGTGATCAGTTCGGGTGAATGTGGGCCTGTGAGGAAATCGCGAAGAGGATCGCCGATCGCAGCGCTGATGTCGTCAAAAGTGCGACCCTTGGTATTGGCTTGCGGGCGGTATCGTCCGAGGACCGGGTCCGTCTCGATGGTATTTTCCCAGCCTTTGAGGCCATTCAGAGCGGCCTTGCGAACTGGCATTTCGAATTTCGGATTTGAGGCAACCGCAAGCATTGCAACGGCATTCGCGGGCTTTCCACGACGGTAGTTTGCAGCGACGATGCGACGCTGGATGGCTTCCGGGAAATTTGCGGCCTTGTCTCCGAGCGCCGCGAGACGATCCCCGGCAGGTGAGTCGAGCGCTGCGGTGTCGTAGATCGCCCGGATCACCTCACGCTGAATAAGTGGCTCGGAATCTTCGAGAAAGGCCGCCAGTTCCGGGCTTTCGTGATGGCGCAGCACAAGCACGGCGATGAGGCGTTCCTCCTTCGAGGCGGAATCTTTCCTCGCTACCGCCGCTTTGACCGTGGCGACGTCTTTCAGAGCCGAGAGCAGGGAGTGGCGCAGCACAATGTCAGGATTCGACTGTCCGTTTGTTAGGGCCGCTTGAAAAAGAGCCTCAGTGACGTCGGCGGCACCTTCTTCGGAGATCCTTCCGAGGGCGATCGCCGCGAGCGAGCGCACACGGAGAGAGTCGTCTCTGAGTTTTGTGAGCAGCGCCGTTTTTGCGTCAAGGCTGCGGATTTCTCCGAGGACTCGTGCTGCATTCGCTCTGATCTCCGGATCAGAGTCGTCGAGCAGGGGGAGGAGGGTCCCGGAAACGGTGCCGCCACGACGTCCTGCCTGACCGATTCCCCAAATTGCGTGGAGACGGGGAAAGAGATCGCCAGGAGTCGTTGCGACTTCTTTGAGAACGGTCATTCCTGCCTCGCCCTGATCGACGAGGGCAAACTGAGCGGCCTGCCTCACCCGCCGGTCGGCGTATCGGAGGAGAGCCTGCAACTCCGCCGGTTTGCGCTGGGAAAACCCTCCTTTAAAAAGAGCCGCGACCTGTTCGCCGGCCTTTTTCTCGTCAGGATTCCGGGAACTTGCCACTTGGATCGAGCCGTTCTCGTTCACGCTCCAGCCGCCACCGAAATCGCAGAGGTAGATCTTCCCGTCGAATCCGAGTTCGACATCACTCACCCCGATCCCTTTAAAAAGTTCTTTTTCCGACGTGGCGACGTACCCCGCACCACTGGGTTCGACTTTGACCGTCAGGACCGTGCATCCTTCGGACGGACCGCGATAGTTGGCGAGGAGAAAATGGTCCCGAAGATCCTGCGGAAGAGAGTTTCCGGTGAGATAAGTCACGCCGGACGGACCTCGTGCGACGTGCGATGCGGGGGGGTAAACCCACTGCGGTTGTTCTTCGTTGTAGAGATCGAACATCCGCTCCTTCACCCACATCGAAAGCTCTGGCCGGAAATCACCCCAGTCGAGATGGGTCGCATAGTGGTGTGCCGCCTGGTGCGACATGTTCCAGCCCGAGTTTGTGCCTTCGAGAGCATAGACCATACGAGCGAGGTCGCCGATGTCCCCGGTATTGTCGAAGGTGAATAGGTTCCCAAAATTGTCGAAAGCGAGTTCCTGCGGATTGCGGAGACCGTCGCAAAAAATCTCCAGCCCTGATCCGTCCGATTCACAACGAAAGATCGCGCCTTTTCCGTCTCCCTGGTGAGACTTGCCATCACTTGTTTCGATATCATAGCTGCGGTCTCCTACCGAAAAATAGAGGCGACCGTCCGGACCACGCGTGATCCCATGGAGATCGTGACCGATGAAGGAAACTCTCACTCCATACCCGGACGAGATCACTTTTTCCTCATCGGCGACACCGTCGTGGTCGGTATCCGTCAGCTTCCAGAGATTCGGGATGCAGGTGAAATATACCGACCCATCGTCCGCGAGGAGCGAAAAGCCGATCCCGTCGAGAGGTTCGCTGAAACGATCAGAGAAGAGAGAGCGGAAGTCCGCCGCCCCGTTGCCATCCCGATCTTCCAGCTGAATCACCCGATCAGCGACTTTGCTGAACCAGCCCTCCGGAAAGCTGGATGCGTATTTTTGATAGAGAGCGGTTCGGTCCTCGAGCTTGAGTGCTTTGAAGTCATCCCGGATCAGTTCATTCGCCCCACGCAGATCGGGCACCCCGAGCCAGAAGCGATTTGCCTCTGCAACAAAGAGACGGCCCTGCGCATCAAAGCAAAAGCTGCCCGGATTTTCCACGAAGGGAAACGCAACCCAGGTGTGGCCCTCGAGCCCCTCATGTTCGATCAGTCCGCGGAAGGTGCCGGGTGAGTTGCTGAGAGGCGGCATCTTGTCCTCGGGAACCGTCGGGAGCTGCTTGAATCGCGATTCCAATTCTGCCGGTGTGATCGCGTGGGCGAGATGCGCTGTCGTGAGCAGGAATGCCGTAGCCGGGAGAATCCGGAATTTCAGAAATTTCATCATGGGAGAAACGTGTACGGTTTCCTCGCGAAAAAGGCAACTTCGGAACCATGGTTTAAGGGAAGCGATTTCCTCCTGCCAAGCAGTCCATTTTGTAGCGGTACCCCTCGGGAATAGAAAAATGAGGCCTGACAGGGTGGTGTCTTTCGTGTAACCCTGTTGGCATCGCGAAATCCAATGATGAAGAAACTCTGCTCCCTCCCCGCCGCTGCCTTTCTTCTCCATTTGACCAGCATGGGCGGAGCGGCGGATAGACCGAACATTCTCTGGATCAGTTCCGAGGACAACGGCCCCCATCTCGGCTGTTATGGCGACGACTATGCGGTGAGCCCGAATCTCGATGCCCTGGCGGCGCGAGGCCTGCGCTACACCCGAGCGAGTTCAAATGCCCCCGTGTGTGCCCCTGCGAGGACGACGATCATCTCGGGCATCTACCCGCCGGCCACAGGTTCCGAGCACATGCGTTCCCAGACCGCTCTGCCAGATTCGATGAAGATGTTTCCGGTCTACCTTCGTGAAGCTGGATACTACTGCACGAACCATTCGAAAGAGGACTACAACCTCGTCACGACTGGTCGAGTGTGGGACGAGAGCAGCAAAAAGGCTCATTGGAAAAACCGCGCCGACGGACAACCATTTTTTGCGGTGTTCAATGCCATCATTTCTCATGAGTCCCAGATCCGAAACGCCATTGAGGAAAAAGACCGCATCCACGATCCCGCGAAAGCCCGGGTTCCTGCCTACCATCCCGATACTCCCGAGGTCCGCAAAGACTGGGCACAATACTATGACCGGATCACGATGATGGATGCCGAATTGGGGGCGCGCCTTCAGGAGGTCGAAGACGCTGGCCTCGCGGACGACACTATCATCTTTTACTGGGGCGATCATGGTTCCGGTATGCCGAGAAACAAGCGCTGGCCCTACAACTCGGGGCTCCAGGTCCCTTTTATTGTCCATTTTCCCGAAAAATGGAAGCACCTCGCTCCAGACGAATACACGGAGGGAGGGACCAGCGATCGACGGATCGGATTTGTCGACATGGCCCCGACGATGCTCAGCCTCGTCGGGATTGAACCGAAAAAATGGATGCAGGGACTCGCCTTTGCCGGGAAATTTGAATTGCCCGGAGCAGAATACAGTTTCGGATTCCGGGGGCGCATGGACGAGCGCATCGATCTCGTTCGATCTGTCTTCGGACAGCGCTACGTCTACCTCCGTCACTACATGCCGCATCGAATCTACGGACAATATATCGACTACATGTTCCAGACTCCGACGACGCAAGTCTGGCACGATCTCTATGCTGCCGGGAAATTGAACGAAGCACAGTCCCACTTCTGGGAACGCAAACCCTCCGAGGAGCTCTACGATCTCGAAACGGATCGAGATGAGGTGAACAATCT
>JAGPCC010000085.1 GCA_018058245.1 Verrucomicrobiales bacterium | reverse complement strand
TTTCTGCCCCGGAGGTGGGACCGTCTCTAGATAACCACTGACGTAACGCACTGGGATGCCGATGGAGCGAAGTGCGGCGATCATGACATGCGCAAAATCCTGACAGACGCCCTTGCGCTGTTTCATGATTTTCTCCAACGGAGTACTCGTGTCGGTCGCACCGGGCACATAGTCGAATTCCCGATAGACTCGGCCCATCAGTTCAAAAACCAAATCCATGAGATCCCGTCCCGGTGCGAGCGAAGGTGTCAGAAAATCGGCAAGTTCTCCGATAAAAGAAAGGGAATCCGTAGGGAGGAGATAATTTCCCAAACGGACACCGGTCGGGTCTTTGGAATTCAAATCAAATTTTGCCTCATTCCAGGCGACGCCTGCCTTCGGTAGTTCGGGAACGACGACCTGCTTCGTAACGGTCGCAATGGAGATCACTTCCAATTCCTTGTGCGATCGCTGGATGGAGAAATAGTTAGTACCGTTCCCGAAATAGTCCCTTCGTTCCCGCTGAAAGGCAGGCTCTGGAAAGACGTCAATACGATGGGCGTCGAGTCCTTGGCCATCGTCTTCCCGAGGGCGCAAATGGGCAATACTATGGCAGAGATCGATTCGTCCCGAATAGGCATAGGCTGTCCGGTGACGGATATGATATCGGACGGTATTCATCCCTGATTCTCGGCGTGGCTGAAGTACGAAGTGGTAATGCAATCGTGCAGTTCCTTCAATTGCCTCTGGCAGGTGGCAAGGTAGTGCAACGAGGACGCGCGGATCTCTGGAGTCAGCTCACGGGTCAGATCCAAACGGGGCAGGAAGTCGCCCAATTCCGCGATCATCGGCAAGACGAGATCCGACGGATGAATCGACTTCCCGGGTGCTTTCAACTTTCTAAGAACCATCTCCAACCGCCCTAGCAAGTAGCGAAGTGATCTCGGATAGTCCTCCTCTCCCAGAAGAAGTCGGAGCACCAGAACCGTCTCTGGGAGGGCCAAGTACTTTGTCTGATAGGTTCCCAGGCTGTCGGAAACGAAGAGGACGGACTCATTCAGCAGGGTCGCCATCGGCTCGGGAGAGTCACTCTGCAAAACGTGGGACAGCAGAGAAGTCAGAATTGAGATGCGCTCGATGCGACAGCCGGCGTCGAGCAGTCCCCAGGCTTCATCCCGGGTCATACTGTCGAGATTGAGACCATGAAAGGCCGCCAGATTCAGGCCCAGACTTTCCAAAGCGGATTCATAGGGAAAAGGCACGGTGAGATCTTTGGTCGCGCTGAACCATCTTCCCCACGCCGTTTTGATCGCCAAGATCGACATCACGGACCACTCTTCCCGGGCGGCCATGCAGGCCCGGTGAAATCCATTCAGATTCAATCCGACCCCTACCGGACAGACGGGATCTTTTAGCACCAGATCGAGCCTCGCATCTGGATCAGGTTCGTTCTCCAGCCAGCTCTCACACTCAAATAAATGGAACAATGCATCAACGAGTGTTTTTTCATGCTGGACTTCCAGATCACGTCCATACGAGAATCCGGAGACACGACCGACGACCAGACGGTTCGCAAAACGCGCTATCGAATCGGTCCGTTCGCCATACCGGCCCGCCCAATAGAGATTGTCGCCCCGCCGACTGGGAACCACTGTTTCACTCGTTAGGCGCGCGAACTCAAGTCGTTTGGCAATACTGATGGGGGGATCGGGTTGCAAAGATCGAACCCAGATGTCTTTGGATTCTCCGGACTGGCGTGTCGAGATGATGACCCCATCAGCGGTGCTAACCCGCCCCAATCCACCGGGCATGACATGCGGTTCTCCCTTCTCATCGAGGAAGGCAAAGATTCGTCCGACCGCACTGCGAGGGACGAGACCGGTGAGATGAGAGGTCGGCACGGTCGAGAGATTCAGCTCCTCTTGGCCGACGAAATTTTCTGGATTTGCTTCAATTCGCCGTTTTAAGACATCGAGTTCCCCGGCAGACAGCTTTTGTCCATAAATGGTGCGAGCACTCGGCCTGCCATCGACCTCTTTGATCACCATTTTGGAGAGATGATCGAGAACTTTCTGCCGCGCCTTCTTCTCTCCGCACCACCAGGTCGCCGCCGGGGGCAAAATCAGTTCCTCCCCCAGCAGTTCGCGACAGACGGGAGCAAGAAACGGACACATTCCGGGACTTTCCAAAACCTGTGCGCCCGGATGACCGGATACGGCGACGTTGGATTCCCGAATCGCCTCAAAAATCCCTGCGATGCCCTCCTTTGCATTCCGACGATACGCCTCGAGGGAGTCGAGGTCACGCCCATGGGTCGTTTTCCAAATGACATCCACGGGGTGCAACCCGCTGAGTGACTTCAGCCAGACTTTTGCACTGCGTACCGTCAGATCACTCGGAACGACTCGAGTGATTCCACAATAGTTCGCCAGAAAACTGATCTCGGAATTCTCCTCGATGTTGCTGGAATCGAGAATCACGATGCGCGATTGTTCCGCCGCTCTCGGCGCCAGGGAGCCCAGATATTCGAACCACTCCTGAAAAAAATGTCCGATCTTGCGCACGAGGCATCGTCGAAAAAGATTTGGTAAGACCCGGTTGACGACAGTGCGATTCTCGAGAGCAACCCCGAGACCGTAGGGGCAGTCAAAGCGGTCATTCAAAATATACGTCAAGCCGCCTGGACCTCTCGCAATATCAAAACCGGACATTCCCAGCCTCGCCGAAGTTCCTGAGAGCGGTAGATCATGTAGCGCTCGCAGGAATCCACGGTGACTCAGCACGATGGATGCGGGGATGAACTTTTGATCGAGCAGTCGCTGATTTCCGTATAAGTCAGCAAGAATCGCGGCAGAAAGGCGGAGCTTTTGCGAGATCCCCTTTTCGATCTGATCCCACTCGTCGGGACCGAACACCCAAGGAATCGGATCTAAAGTCCAGTGCGGCCCCTCCCCTCGATCTGGTTTGTAGGCCAAGCCCCGATCTCTGGAAATTCGCAACGCGACTTCGCTCCACTTTTTCAATACCCCACTGCCATGGCGCTCGTACGATTCAAATACCTCAGACCACGCCTCTACGACCGATCCATCCGCGTGAATCGATTCGTCTCGGATACCGAGCTCCGAGTGATATATATCAGGGGGAATCATCCTTCCTCTGAGGCCAAGCGACCTCGCCGAAATTCCGTTCATCGGCAAATCTACTCGATTTCACCGCCTTGGAAACTCGCAGGAATCCGTAAATCAAGAGTTTTTGGAAACTCCAGACTGATCACCTCGGGGGGGACAATGACCGGGCCTGACTGCCCCTTGTGTTCGGCAAAGGACACCAGAGGAGCACCGCCACCCACCGAACCAGACTCGATCACTCCTGCGGTGTGGCCCTCGTTCCAGAATCGAGCGGCACGGCGTGATTCTGCTTCACGAGCATTGACAGGGAATGTCTCGTAGCTTCTTCCGCCGGGATGACTCACGTGATAGACGCATCCGCCGAGGGAGCGACGATTCCGGGTGTCAACGATGTCAAAAATGAGAGGCGATTGCGCCGCGATCATCGGATGGAGTGCGGACGGCGGATCCCATGCTTTAAAGCGGACGCCTCCGACCCATTCTCCATTGACTCCGGTCGGGTTCAGCGGAATTCGATTTCCGTTGCAGACGAGAATGTGTCGTCCTTCCGTGATGCCGGACACCCGGATCTGGAGGCGCTCCAAAGAGGAGTCGACATACCTCGCGGTGCCCTGACTGCTCGCCTCTTCTCCGAGAACATGCCACGGCTCCAATGCGGTACGAAGCTCCAGATCAATGCCACCGTAGTGAACCGATCCGAAGCACGGAAAACGAAAGTCGAGGAACGGACGCAACCATTCACTTTCAAATGCAATGCCGGCCGCTTTGAGATCCTCACACACCTCCACGATATCCATCCAGACATAGTGTGGTAGCATAAATCGGTCGTGCAGCCCTGTCCCCCAGCGCACCGAACTGAAGCGATAGGGTTTTTCCCAGAAAAAGAGAATGAGGGACCGAACGAGAAGACTCTGCACGAGTGACATGCGCAGATGAGGCGGCATTTCAAAACCCCGCAGTTCGACGAGTCCGAGTTGTCCGGTGGCGGAGTCAGGCGAGGCGAGCTTATCGATGCAGATCTCAGCCCGGTGGGTATTCCCGGTCAAATCGGTGAGAAGGTGCCGCATGATCCGATCGATCATGATGGGTTCGCTCACTCCCTTCCGCAAAGAAGCGAGGGCGATGTCCAGTTCGAAAAGGCGATCATCTCGCGATTCATCGACGCGGGGAGCCTGGCTCGTCGGACCGATAAACAAGCCGGAAAAAAGATACGAAAGCCCGGGGTGATTCTGCCAGTAGGCAACGAGGCTGGCGAGCAAATCGGGCCGACGAAGAAAGGGACTGTCAGGCGGAGTTTTTCCACCGACCACGACATGATTGCCCCCTCCCGTGCCGGAATGCCGCCCATCGAGCATGAACTTCTCTGTCCCGAGCCGAGATTGTTTCGCCGCTTCGTAGAGGGTGGAAGTTCTCTCGACGAGCTCGCTCCAGCTTCCCGAAGGATGAATATTCACCTCGATCACACCCGGATCGGGAGTCACTTTCAGCCTCTCGATCCGCGGATCAAAAGGTGCTTCGTAGCCTTCGATGACCACTTGGAGATTGGTTTGTGTTGCCGCGAGTTCCACGGCAGAGAGGAGCTCCAAATAGGCTTCGAGCCGTGCTGTCGGAGGAAAAAAGACGTGCAACCGTCCTTCCCGGACTTCGATCGTGAGCGCTGTGCGAGGAACCCAGTCCCCGTCCACAAGTGAGTCGAGAGGGGCGTTGTCGTAGGAATCGAGGGGGTCCGGACTGAGTGGCGGAAATTCTGATGTCAGCGGTGACAGCTCCTCCAGGAGATCCTCCTTCTCCGCTTTCCGAATCGAATCGAGAGGAAGCCGGAATCCCATCGCAGACGCGCCCGGGATCAGAAAGACTTTGTCTCTCTTCATTTTCCACTTTGCGCCGCACCACCGTTTCTTCGATTTGTCGTGAAAGAGAGGTAGAACATATCCGCTCGGAACATCGAGCCCCCGCTTTTCTAACATCGCGAGAGTTCTCCGCTCGAGCGAGTCCTCCTCGTCCGCCTCCTCTACGTTTTCGTAATGCGGGAGGGCGCTGGCCTTCCATTGGTAATATCCGATGTCCTCATAAGCGGGCGTGACGCAGTTCTGGGGGATTTTCAGGATCTCCGCCACCGCGTTGGCGAGGGTAGCGGGTTCCTCATACCCATAATTTCCAGGCTTAGAAGGATCCGCAAGACTTGAAAACGAGCGCCACATCGGGTATCCGTCTTTTCTCCAAAAAATTCCGTAGGCCCAGCGGGGTACCGGTTCACCGGGATACCATTTTCCCTCTCCGAACCAGATCAAGCCACCCTGGGCAAAAGCTTCGCGAAGACGCCATGTCAGATCGATGGCACGGGTCCGCTTTGCAGAACCATCGGCGGTGGTGTTCCATTCCTCTCCGTCCATGTCATCGATGGAAACAAAGGTCGGTTCCCCCCCCATCGTCAGCCGCACATCCCCGGCGACAAGGCGACGATCCACCGCATCACCGACTGCAAGTATCGTGCGCCACTCCTCTTCGGAATAGGGTTTTGTCACTCTCGGTTCCTCGTAGACGCGGCTCACGAGATTTTCGAAATCAAATTTGGTAGTACACGGTTCCACTGCTCCGGAAATCGGCGCGGCGCTGGAGGGTTCCGGCGTGCAGGCAAGCGGGATATGCCCTTCACTCGCAAACAGGCCAGAGGTCGGGTCCAGTCCTACCCATCCGGCTCCGGGGAGATACACCTCCGTCCAGGCATGAAGATCGGTGAAGTCCGCACTCGGTCCTTCGGGACCTTCGATTGGTTTTTCGTCCGGCACCAATTGGATCAAATACCCGGATACAAAACGGGAGGCCATGCCCATGGCACGGAACAACTGCACCAATAGAAACGCGGAGTCACGGCAGGAGCCCGAACCAAGTGTGAGAGTATCTTCACAGGTCTGCACTCCTACTTCCAGGCGTAGCTTGTACTCGACGAGTTGCTGGATCTTCTGGTTCACCGAAACGAGAAAATCAATCGTCGCGATGGGTTCCTTCGGCATCAGTTCACGGGCGAGATCATCGAGGCCAATCGCAAGGTCACTGCGCTTGAGGTAGGGTTTCAACTCGTCAGCGAGACCGGGATCATACGAAAAAGGACAAGTCTCTGCAGCCTCTTCCAAAAAGAAATCGAAGGGGTTGATGGACGTCATGTCCGCAATGAGATCCACGATCACTTCGAGCTTCTTTGCCTTTTCGGGAAAGACAAGACGAGCAAGGTAGTTTCCGAAAGGATCCTGCTGCCAGTTGAGAAAGTGCTCTTCGGGTTCCACCCGAATCGAGTAAGAAAGGATTTTCGTTCGAGAATGAGGCGCAGGCCGCAACCGAATGATGTGGGGATGAATCGTCACTTCCCGGTCAAAGGTGTAGGAAGTGCGATGGAAAATGGCCGCTTTGATTGACATAAATGGTGTTTACCCGGCCTTCCGGTGAGAATTCCTCACTCTTTTCGTTGATCCCTATTGTTGCTGTTGTTGCTGCTGCATACTCGCTTGAGCCTGCATCCGGCCTTTCACATAGTCTTCTGCACTCGCCGGCGGAGCATCTTTCCGCAGCAGGAAATAACGCTGTTGGATCTCGTAGCCGATACGATTCAAATCCATCTGAATGGAGTCTACGTAGTCATGCAAGCCCATTTCGCCGATGTCTTCCACCCCGGAAAAATTAAGACGTGCCAAAAGCGCTCCGGTAGCTCGCTCTGCCTCGTTCATATATTCTCCCGGACTCGTCCCGGAAATCTGGTGCAGCAAATCATCGATCATCCGCACACAGAACCGGACGGACCTCGGAAAGGTGGTCGAGAAAAGAAGCAACGCAGACGCACTCGCCGCATCGACCTCGCCGCCGTAGCGATGGCGATGTTCCGCAGTGGCACCGCAAGCCCGCAACATCGTATTCCACGCAGAACTTACCTCGTGTGAAGGCAGGAAATGCGGCAGATCGACTATGCGGCTGGTTTTATCGGCACGCTCAATATACGCACCCAGTTGTTCGAATGCCCAGACATCGGTCCGGGGAAGTGAGGTGTTCTCGATCCCGCGAAACTGAAGCGCCGAGCGGATCGTCAGCTCACAAATTTTGCTGTGACGGTCCGGATCATTTCCTCTAATTTGCTTCAAATCAAGCCACAACGCATTCACTTCCAGCCACATATCCTCCGAGATCTGATCCCGAACCGATCGGGCATTCTCCCGTGCAAGGAAAACACAGTTGATCACACTATCTGGATTTTTCCGCGAACTGACCATGTAGGTGACAACCCCTTCGTCGGAGTCCTCATCCCCCATCGAAGTGACTTCGAGCAGCGGATGCCAAGCGTGCTCGCCGGAGAGCGAGGAAGTGGCATCGAGCAGTTCGTTTTGATGAGCGGTGACGAGACGAGCGAGATTTTCCGCCCGCTCCATCGAGCGACTCATCCAATAGAGATTTTCAGCAACACGTGACAGCATGATTCAGAAATTTCGCAGTTTCAGGATTCGCCCTCGGCCTCCCGTATGACCCAAGTATCCTTGCTTCCTCCACCCTGGGAGGAGTTCACCACGAGGGAACCCTTCGTCAGGGCCACTCGCGTCAGGCCACCAGGGATCACGACCGTCTCTGCCCCCGTCAAAACAAAAGGCCGGAGATCGATATGGCGGCCCTCGACCACCCCGTCGCAGAAGGTCGGGTGGCGCGACAGAGAAATCACCGGTTGCGCGATAAATCCTCGTGGATTCGCTTTTACTTTTTCTCGAAAATCGGCAACCTCCGCCTTCGTCGCAGCCGGGCCAATCAACATGCCGTATCCACCGGCTTCATCGACGGCTTTGACAACGAGATTTTCCATATTCTCAAGGAGATACGCCAGATCATCAGGCCGATTGCCGAGAAACGTTTCGATGTTCGGGAGGATGGGTTCCTCAGACAGATAAAAACGAATCATCTCCGGGACGTAGCTGTAGGTCGCTTTATCATCGGCCACGCCCGTTCCTACAGCGTTCACGAGGGTAACGTTTCCGGCTCGATAGGCCTTCATGAGATCCGGAACCCCCAGAGTGGAATCTCTCCGGAAAAAGCGAGGATCGAGAAAATCGTCGTCGATCCGGCGGTAGATCACATCCACCTGCACGAGACCCTGTGTCGTGTGCATGTAGACCCTGTCATTTTCCACCAGCAGATCTCGGCCTTCCACGATCTCAATCCCCATCTGCTGGGCGAGGAAGGTATGTTCAAAGTAGGCGCTATTGTATTGCCCAGGTGTGAGCAAGACACAGACCGGAGAATCCTGCTGCCGTGGACTGACGGACCAGAGTGTTTTGAGAAGCGCTTTTGGATAATCCGCAACACGCTCGACATTGAGCTTCTGATACAGATCGGGAAAGGTCCGCTTCATTGCGAGTCGGTTTTCCAACATGTAGGAAACTCCCGACGGACAACGACCATTGTCTTCGAGAACACAATAGCGCCCATCATTGTCTCGAATCAAATCCGTCCCGCAAATATGGATGTAAGTATCATGCGGCACCTTCACCCCCGAAAACTCGGAGCGATTGTGTTTGGAAGTTTTAATGAGTTCCTCAGGAATGATCCCCTCTTTGAGGATTCTACGGTCGGAGTAAATATCCTTGAGAAAGAGGTTCAAGGCCTTGATCCGCTGCCGCAAACCCAGATCGATCACTTTCCATTCGTCGGCCGGGATGATTCGCGGAAAAGGATCGAATGGGAAAATTCGTTCCGTGCCCTGTCCGTCCGAATAAACCGTGAAAGTCACACCCTGCTTCAGGAAAGTGCGTTCGAGCGAACGCAACCCTGACTTCATTCGATCCGTACTCAAACTGCAGAAATATTCCACTGCATCCGTGTACATCCCCCGACAGGAATTTTCTTCTCTCGTGAATACCTCATCGAAGTATCCCTCGACTGCATAATTTTCGAACTGTTCTCGCACGGGTCTTTCCATAGCAACTTGGATGCCAAGCGAAGAAATCAGCTGCGATTGCAGGGCCAATGTTTCTCTCGCCACCAAAGGGTAGCAGAAAAATCAGAGCGCCGCCCGATAAATCGCCTCAAGGGTATCCGCGGTGACGGAAACCGGATTGAATTGAGCGGTCCACTGCCGGGCTGCTTCATCGGCCAGAACGGGGAGTTTCGACTCATCGACTCCCAACTCACGGAGGCGTTTTCCCATTGAAGAAATCGCAAGGAGTTCCCTCACCCGCTCCGCCAGATGGATCCCACAGGCGAGGGAATCATAAATATCCGAAGAGGGAGAATCCTGGCGATTGAACTCGATCACATAGGGTAGCATCGCCCCCACAGCCTGTCCGTGAACAATCCCGAAATGAGCGGTCAGGGGATTTGCGCACGAATGAGCAATCCCAAGCATGGAGTTCTCGATTGCAGTTCCGGCAAATGCCGCACCCAATTGCATTCGGGCGCGAGCCTCGAGATTTTCGGGATTTTGTAAGACTTCCTCGAGACCGGAATTGAGGAGTTTCCAGGCCGCGAGAGAATACGCTGACGAAATCCCGGACCGACTGCGACTGACCGCAGTTTCCAGCGCATGAGCGATCGCATCAATCCCTGTATGAGCCGTTACTTTTCCCGGCATCGTAATGGTTAATTCCGGATCGAGAATCGCGACTGCCGCAGACGCCTTCTTGTCGCCACAGGCCATTTTTGCATGCGAATCCACATCGGCGATCAGGGCAAAGCTCTGACATTCGCTGCCGGTACCGGAAGTGGTCGGTATCGCAATAAAGGGCAACATGGGGAGTTTTGCCTTCCCGACACCCCAGTAATCGTGCATTCGTCCTCCATTCGTGTAGAGAAAGTTACACCCTTTTGCCGTATCGAGACTGGAACCACCCCCGAGTCCCACGATCACATCGACGGAACTCGCACGAGCCGCCTCCACGCATCGGCTGATATCCTCCGTAGTGGGATTTTCATGCACCTGATCGAACACCGAGACAAAGAGGCCGGCCTCCTGCAAAGATTCCGACGCACGGGAAACCGAGCCTGTCCTCGCAAGACCGGGGTCAGTCACGATCAAAACACGCTTTGCACCCAGAGCGGAAGCCTCGGATCCCAACGAATCAAGTTTCCCGGGGCCGAAAACAACTTTCCCCGCCGCAGCGTGTTCAAAACGAAGGATCCAGTCAGGAAGGTCGAGCCCCTCGCAGAGGGACTCAATCGTAAGGGAATCGGGCGACATTGGGGAGACCGTAACTTGTCAGGCGATCTCCGCAATCTGGAATGACCGGCGCGTATAGAGGAACTCAAATAAGTTGCCTTCGTGAGGTTGATCCCATTTGATCCGGTTTGTCGGCACGTTTCCGATATTCAGACGGTCAATGTGAGGACAGTCAAAGAGCTGATTGATCCAGTCCACATCCCGGGTCACTGCGGTCACGACCAGTGAAAAACCAATCTTCTCCAGCATTTCCGCCTGCGGGCACTCCACCACACTTGCGAACGGAAAAAGAAATTCCCGTATCGCCAGCTCTTCGTCGAACGAGTCCACTCGAATCAAGGTCGGCTGTAGATAGTTCATACCGTCCCGCATCTGGAATCGCTCCCCTTCACGAAATTCGGAGGTGACGTCAATCGCCCCCTTCGAAGACAAACCCTTCTCGACCGCTTCGTTGATCCATTCGGCAAACATCGGATTCGCAAATCCAGACAATTTTGCATCCGGATCATCCTGCGCGAGCGGTTTGATTTCACAAAGTCGCTTTGCTACCGCCCGGGCGATTTCATCCCCGTATTTCGGGACCACTATCGTCGAGGTACAGATGCAGCTCCGGCCCGAATTGGCAGAAACTGATTCCACGATCGTATCGATGTACTTCTCCCAGTTTTCAATCTCGTCGTCACCAATGAGGAATTTCGAGTATCCGGTCCCGTGAACTTCGATCCTCTCGTCGTTTTCGTATTGTTTCACCGTAGAGTCATCCCCGAAGAGCATCACCCGACCAGCCCGGCGAATGATCGCACCGGAACCGTCGTGCTGAGTGGGATACAAACTGAAGGCCTCCGGAGGGCATCCTGCTTTAATAAAGGCCTGAATCACCCGCCACGGAGTCCATGGCTCTTCCCGGCCCGGCTTCAAAAGAACCGGGACCTTCATCGCGATCGATGGTATCCAAAGCGCATTCACTGCCGGAGAATTACTCGGCAAGATGACCGCAAGTTCACTCGTAGTCGCGGAAAAGCTCACTGGCGCTCCGCCCTGCTCGCCATAACCTTTATCGAGAACAGCCCAGTCAAGACCTCTCGTGAGTCCTCGGAAGATCACATCGATGTCCGCGAAGATTCCCCCGAGACGTTTCATGTTCATGCGGATGAGCGCATGCGGCAGTCCACTGGTCGAGGCGAGTGAGAGTACATAGTCCTCCGGCGACTGAAGATCGCCTTCTGTTCCCACCGGAAGTTCATCATTCAAAAAAATCTCACCAGCCCGTTTGGTGATGTCGACGAGTTCCTGACAAGTGAATTTCTTTAATGCCTCACGGGCTGATCCCATTTTCAGGAGGTCATATTTGATCATGTCCGCACAGGCGAAACTGATCTCTGCCGCAGGCTCGTCCGTCCCGAGCTTTGGTACCGTCTGAATGTCGAGACTTTTGTAAACGCGTCCCTGTCTCAGAATGGGAATGTGAGGAGCTGTCATGGGGAAGAAAGGGAAAACAAGAATCAATAGACGCCTTCGATTACCTTCCCGGTCAGCGCACCAAACGGACGGACATCACCGACTCCATCCCATGCATATTTTGCGTGAGGTTTCCGTCGAATCGCTTCGTCGCGCTCCAGAAAGCGAGGCATGAAAAACTCGTGCGTCAGAGTGGTCAACTCGACGCGACCGTATTCCCCGTATTCTTTGGTGATCTCGGTCTTATCTGCATCGACGATACGCAGAACCGCGCGAGGCTGCGGGGCGTAGTAGGTGACACTGTAATTGTTATCCTTGAGCTCTTCCGGAATGGAAACGGCCAGTCCCATGAGAGTGTTCCCGTAGGTCGGAACGAACTGCGCTTTGTTTTCCAAAACTTCCTCCTGCAAAAAGCGGACATATTCGGGAGTCATCGAAGTGCCACCACAAAAGCAACCTTTGATTCCGTGTCCGGAAATCGAAATGCGCTCACCGATCGATGCAAGGAGCTTGGGTGTCGTGAAGATGCAGGAAATATCACGATGTTTGATGATCTCAACCGATTGCTCCATGACGTGAGCTTGGTAGCGCTCCACCTGATCGAGGTCTTTGCGCAGAATCAGCTTTTTCACCCAACGAGGATCGAGATCGACGTGATAACAGCTGCCGCCCCGGTGATTCGCGAGATGCTCCACCGCGAGACGTAACCGGCGCGGGCCAGTCGGCCCAACCATGATCCAGTTTCCACCTTTCGGGAAAAATTCGTCGCTGAGTTGATCGGAGAACTGCTCGTAGTCATGCTTATAGTCCTCCCAACCGACCCGTTGTTTTGGCAGACCGGTGGTTCCTCCCGTTTCAAAAACATTGAACGGACGGCCTTTGTAGGCGTTCGGCACAAAACGCTCGTTCTTTTCATCACGAAGCCACTCATCCTGAAAATGCGGGAACTTCACGATATCATCGTAGCTCTTCACCTCTTCCCTTGGATCCCATCCCGCTTCCTTTTTCCAGTCCAGCCAAAAAGGGCATCCTGTTTCGTCACTGAAATGCCACGTCATCATTTCGCGGACGCGTTCGTCGAGTTGTGATCTTGCTTCGTCAGAGGTCATTTGGAAAAAGGGAAAAGCTATTTTGCGGCTCGCCAGGGAACATTTTTGCGATTTAGGAGTTCAACAGGGTACGGTCGGAGAGTGAACAGGGTTGTCACCGAACACTCAAACGAAAAACTTACGAATCGTCGCCGAAGAAGGTTTCTTCGTCAGAAAAGAAACAAGCAACAAAGACACCGTCGAGATCGCGATTATGATCGCTACGGGCATCATCCCGAAAATCAGCATCTCGTCATCGCCCATCCCAGCCGGTTTTTCGGCAAGAATATCCCGGTAAAAGAGGAAACACCATGAAACTACGGTCGAGAGAATGCAAGCGTAGGCCCCCGCCAGAGTGACCCCTCGCCAGTAGACCGCAGCCACCACGAGCGGGAAGAGACCGGCAAAACCGCTGAAACACCAGACTCCGAGATCAAAGACATGGGCACTGTCCTGTAGCGCAAGAGCGAGGAAATACGTAGCGCCAACGACGAGCAGAATAAAGCCACGTGCAATCCAGATTTTCTGCGTATCGGTAAAACGGTCCGCACCGAACCTTTTGATCACGACATCATTGGTAAACATCGTGCCTAGACACATAAACTGGGAATCAAGTGATGACATAATCGCCGCCAGCACCCCTGCCCCTACCAATCCAGTGAGCACGGGAGAGTGAACCAGTTGCCCGACCATACGTCCGAGGACAGAGTTCGCAGACTGTCCAGGACCGAGCGGGCCGAGGTAGGCTGCCGCCCAGATCCCAATGAGAATACACGGAAGCCAGACGATCATGATAAAGATCGGATGTGCAACGACAGTCAGCTTAAAACTCTTCGCACTTTTTGCGGTGAGCCAGTGTTGGAAAAGGTGCGGGAACATCCCGACCGACAAGGGAACAAAGAGGTAACTGAAGAACTGCATTTTCCCCATCATCCCCTCTCGCCCCAGTCGGGGAGCCGCAAAATCACTTGCCATGACCGCCTCGCTCGCCGCTTTTAACCCGCCGAGGTTTTTCGAAATCATGTAGAAAGCAATCACACCGGTCATCATGAAGACAATCGTCTGAAAGGTATTCGCCCACACCGCCCCTCGAAGACCGCCAAAGAAGACATAAAAGAGAACGATCAGACAAATCACCCCTCCGCCCAGCGCTGGAGGAATCCCTCCGTTGAGCGGATGAGGATTGCCATTCGGTAGCGCCGGCATCGGGAATGCCTCCGGGAAAAGACCTGCGGTGGTAGGTTGAATGAATTTCCCTGCAGCGATCACACCGACGAGAAGGTACGGAATGACCAGTAGAACGAGAATGGGAAAAAGAAGATACCCCAGTCGATCCGACTCAAATCGGTCCCGGAAATATTCACACTGCGTGACGTACCCATACCGTTTCCCAACCGCCCAGAGTTTGATCCCCACCGCAAAAAAGACCGCCGAATGAATCAGGCCCGACCAAGATGCCATCAAACCGTAGACTCCGATCCCGCTGGAAAATGCCTTCCCGGTGGAACCGACGAGAGCAAAACCAGTCATGGTTGTGCCAAAAATCGACATCAGAAGGAGAAAGGAACCGACTGACCGACTCACAACAAAGAAATCGGCGCTAGTGCCCTTGAAAAATCGATTACTGACCACGCCCAAACCAAGCAGGAGTACGAGATAGCCGACGATGATGTAGAAGGTTGTCATCAATAGAGTAGAGGAAGCAATGGTATGGGTGAAATGAAACAGAAGAAGGAATCAACCGATCGAGCCGGACTACCCTACCCTTTACTCTTCTGGTTTGAGTTCGGCCCAAGCTTCCGTCTTGTGGGGCCAGGCGAATTTGGTCACCAGATACCAGAAGAAACCTGCGGCCAGAGAATACACGCAGTGATAACCCAATCCCGCAGGGATGAATCCCAGCCACAAAGTTCGATTATCCCAGTTCCAGACATCCTGGTGAAAAACCACAAAGACAAGGAAAACAAGGATGGCAATTCGGGATCTCATCAACTTTCTGGAGGGGACTCTACTTTCCGCAAAAAACGATCAGGGTTTCCCGTAGGCGTAGAGATGAGTCTGAGTCATCACATACAGAGTTCCGTTCGCCACTACACAGGTCGAGTAGATCGGAGATGGGAAACTGATCGTGGAAAGTTCTTTGTATTCTTTCCCTGCCTGCATCACCACCAATTCGCCATCTTCGTTGCCCAAGAGAACTTTGCCGTCTACCACAAGTGTAGAACTCCAGATATGGGAAAGGGTGTCGTGCTCCCAGTATTTCTCACCAGTCTCCGCATCAAGACAAAAGAGACGACCCGAGTAGTCGGCGATATAGACAAGACCATCGACAATCGACGGAGTGGAAATGGTGCGTCCCAACTCGCGGAACTGCCAGACGACGGCATCCTGTCCAGTTCCCTTGGAAGGGTCGATGCAGGTGATCGCTCCGACGCCCTCGCCGTGTTCTGGATCTTGTCCAATCGCCACGTAAACTTTGTTCTTGTACACAACCGGGGAAGAAATGATCTCCGAGGGTCCAGGATACGTGGCGTATTTGATGGGATCTCCTTTTTCGTCAAAACGATATTCGTCTGGACAGCAATTCACTTTCCAGAGTTCCTTCATCGTCCGATATTCCTCGTCCCCGTCTTTTTTCACATCGAAGTCATTTGCATGGAATCCGTAGACGTATCCATCACCCGCTCCGAAAATGACCGTGGGTGAACCGTTCAGATCGTCCACGTATCCGGGCGAAGACCAATTACAGTGCATGATTCTCTCCCCAATCCCACTCGCCTCTTCTCCTACGAGAGCACCAGTCTCTTTGTCGAGAGCGATCAAGCAAGGGGCTGTCGGAGCGGGAATGTTAATGTGGGACCAATCCACTCCGTTCGAGGTGCTCGCAAAAATTTTGTCGCCCGCGAGAACAACCGAACTCGAAGTGATGTTATGCGGAAATACTCCTAACTCAGAGCGCATGTCATATCCCCAGATGATGTCTGCACCCTTCTCCCCTTTGTCGATCGGCTCGGCTGATTCCAGTTTTTCCAGGCCTACTGCAGCATACTTATCTTCGTCCTGGAAAGGTCCATCGTTTCCGTCACTGAGACCGTACAAATCGAGACAAACGATCTCACCACGGTTGGTCACAACGTAGCCGTTCTTCCCGTCGAGGAGAATCGAGGAGCAAATCCCGAGATACTCCCAATCTGACACTTTCCCGGCACCCAATTTCGGCACGCTGAACTGCCAATTGAGATCGCCGGTCTTTTCATCAAATGCCATCAAAATCCCGTGATCCCCTTTGATCGCCTCGATCCGCGGCTCCTCGTTGTTGGTCCCGACAAACACCTGTCCTTGATACACGGTGGGAGTGCCGTAGGCCTGAGAACCGAGTTTAATCGCCCACTTCGCACCCTTGGCACCGACGATCTGTCCACCCTCCCCGATTTCACCGGAAGTGATTTCGAGAGAAAGATCTTTTGCGCCGGAGGACATGTTATTGTGACCGTTCCGCCCCCACTGAGGCCATTCTCCTCCCGAGGGCTCCACCGCCTCTTCCGCGAGAACGCGAGGTTCCACAACAGCGGTCGCAGGAGCAACACTGGACGTTTCCCCTTTTTCCGCTCCTTTCGAGGATTCTGCCGGAGCCGCCGGAGCGTCCGAGGGAGCCGCCGGAGCAGCAGCTGGCTCTCCGCCTTTTTCGCAAGAGACGGAAAACAGCGCCGCAGTTGCAGCGGCAGTAATAAGTGATTTTTCGAAAAACTTCATGTTCAAAGAGATGGGCTGAATTGCAAAATTAGACAGGATGGCGGGTCCGGGGTTCAGTTTTGGATAACGGAAATATTATCAATAAAAACGCTCTTTTGCGCCTGAGGGGAAAAACCAAAGAGACCAGGGGCACCTTCTGTGTGCGCATTTTTGTGAGGAGCCTCAAGGCTCCAGGCCTCTGGTTCGGGTTCGCCTTTGGGCCAGGCCTTCGCACGAACCACACCGGAACCATCTTCCGCAAGATCTACCCGTGTCTTCAAAGTATACCACTTATTGGCCGAGATCGGAAACGGTGCCGAGATCTTGAAATGCTCGTGATTGGAGCTGGCTTCGATGATGTTCGCGTTTCCTACCAGCGCGATGATGTAGCGCTGATTGATGACTCCTACGACAGACTTGAGGCGGCGATTCCCGTCCGTCATGACATCTGCCTGAACGGTGTAGTTACTCATTTTTTCATCACCGATGAAACTGAGGCCACGCTGGAAAAGAACGGAATCGAGTGTCTTCGCGAGGACTTTGTTGCCGTCGAGTTCCCGGACTTCCCACTTGAGACGGGCACCGATCCAAGCAAGGGGAGGAAACGCAAAACCGTCCTTCATTTGAAAACTCTCAAAATCCTGAACGTAAGGAAGACTGCTCACGACGCGACCGCGAAGAATTCCACTCAGCTCGCCACTCGTGGCCTTCCAGGCACCCGCAGATTCTTTTGCGTCCGCTGCCGCAACAACGGTATTCCCTTCAAAGGAAGCGTCCATTTCGGCCTTCACTTTGGCAGTGGGGGGGACGAATTTTGCCCACTCAGCAGAATCAACTCCACCGACATAGTTCCCATTGGCATCGAGCGTGCGCAGGTTCACCGAGAACTTGTCGCCTGCCTTGAGAAGCACATCGGACGGTACTGGGAGCATTTTCGCTGCAGTTCCGATTTCTGGCCGCTCGTCGGCAGGAGCATCCGCCCAAGTGATCCCGGAATTTTTGATTTCAAAGGAATACAATTTTTCCGAAGTGTGGACGTAGACGCGTCCATTACAGATCGCGGGCGAACCGATGCAGTTTCCGGCAAGTTTCAGCTTGGCTACTTCGACTGGCTCACTCCCCGTCACATCCAACACATAGAAGTCGCCCGGCATCGTGGGGACAAATAATTTTCCATCGGCATAGGCGCACGAGGCGTGGAGCTGCTCGTTGGCCAGCTTGCGCTGCCAGAGAACTTTTCCCGTTTCGGCGTCGACGCAGATGAGCA
>JAGPCC010000329.1 GCA_018058245.1 Verrucomicrobiales bacterium | reverse complement strand
TATTTGACCCAGGCCCCGATCGTCGGCACGCGGGGATCGAGCATGTGGCGACCGGAATGGAACTGCACTTGGGCTCCGTGATTGTCATCGGTGGTCCACATGGACCGGATCACGGCGATGTCGTCGATGCAGGATCCGATGTGGGGAAACCAGTCACTCACCTCGATTCCGCTCTGCCCGTATTTGCGATAGTCCACCTGGAGCGGATAAATTTTCTTTCGTTGTTGGCCGTTGGCATCATTGACTACGACCACCCGAACTTTCTTCAGTTTCGCCGGATCCATGACACTGGCGTAGGGCGTCTCGTCGATGGTCTTGTCAGCGTATTTCGTCAACGCGGGTTTCGGGTCAAAACTCTCCATGTGACTGACCCCGCCGCGCATGAAGAGCCAGATCACACTTTTCGCCTTTGGGGCAAAATGGGGACGACCGTCCGGTGGCAACCACACCGCCGATTCCCCACCGGGGGCTGCGATGCCGTCACGACCGAGCATCGCGTTCAGGGCCAATCCGCCGAAGCCGAGCGCAGATCGTTGGAGGAACTGGCGACGGCGCAGGGCGGCAAGTTCTGCCTGGAAGGGGGAGGAGTTCACGGGTTTAGCGGATGGTAACAAAATCGTTGTGATTCAACAAGGCATGGATCAGCTGGGCGCGTTCGCGGGAATCGGAAGTCTTCGCTTTCCCCGGAAGAGCAAGCGCCCGCAGATCGCCCAGAAAGAGTCGGCACTCAGTCCGCTCCGATTCATCGGGTGCTCTCGCCAGAATGATCGCAAACGCGGCCGCGATGAATTCGTTCTCGTCAGTGGTCCCGGCGAGGTGCCCGGCAATCTTGGCCGCTTGTTCGAGCGAGAGCGCGCTATTGGACAGGGCAAGGGCCTGTTGCGGCACGATGCTCTCACTCCGGCGATAACATTGCAGGAGATCGGCATCGTCAAACATCGTGAGAAACTTGTCCTGTTGACCACCGGAATGAATAAAGTAAAGACTGCGACGAGTGGAAGGCTTGGAAGGTTGGATGGACGGACCTCCCCTCGTGGTGTCGAGGGTTCCGGAAAGCTCCAGGAGACTATCGCGAACCACCTGCGACTCCATCCGGCGGGGATTCATCCGCCAATAGAAGCGGTTCGTCGGATCTGCCGCCAGCGTAGCGTGATCGGCACCCGCCGCCGTCGAGGTGAGGCGGTAGGTTTCCGAGGTCACCATGAGCCGGTGGAGATGGCGAAAACTCCAACCGGATTCGATGAACTCAACCGCGAGCCAGTCGAGTAAGTCCTGATGCTCGGGACGTGGAGCCTGACGGCCGAAATCGAAGACGGTTTCGACGAGGGGCTCGCCGAAATGACGCAACCAAACATGATTCACCGCGACACGCGCCGTGAGGGGATTGTCTCGCGAAGTGATCCATTGCGCCAGCATCGTGCGACGCCCCGAACTCGTTTCCGGAAAAACGACAGGTGTATCCTCTTCCTTTTCAGCGGGACCCTCTAGAGCGGCCTTCGAGGCTCGCAAGGGTTGATACGAGGAGGTCACTTCCGTGAGCGCTTTTTCGGCCGCGACCAAGGCAGTTTTTGCGGCCTGAAGTTTTCCCGCATCACCCGCTTTTTCTTTCAAGGCAACTTCAAGAGTCGCTTTTGCCTTCCCTGTTTCCGCCTGTTTCAACGCCGCAATTTTGGCCAGACCGAGGGCATCGGCGGCCCGGGAAAAGGCGGCATCGTCTGCAGCAATGGTGGCTTCGAGCGAAACTTGTGTGGATTCAGCAAAACGAAGACGGAGTTCCGCGAGTTCCTCGGAGGCAATTGTGGTTTCTTTGGTTGATCCGACAGGGGGATTCTTGGGGGCGCTCGCCTCTTTCCCCCGGGCTTCCGCCACTTCGCGTTTGGCCGCTTCGATCTGCTTTTGCGCCTCGTTTCGCCGATCCTGCCTCACATACTCACGAGAACCGGGCGCCCACGATTCGATCGACAAGGATACGGGCTTGATTTCAGGAGCAAAACTCGCGAGGAATTTTGGGACCCCAGGAGTCAAGGGTTTCGAGGTGTCAGGATGAGCGGGATCACCTCGAACGTGCAGGAAGGTCTCCGTATCGAGGTGACGGTCGAAGACACGGGGAAGCCCGTCCTTTTCAAAATCGGTGATGCCCGCAACCGGATCAAGCCTGACCTGATGGGGTTCGAAGATCGCCCGGAACCGATAATAGTCGACCTGCTCGATGGGATCGTATTTGTGATCGTGGCACTTCGCGCAGTTCATCGTCAGGCCAAGAAAGGCTTTTCCGGTATGCTCGATGGTGCTGTCGAGCCAAGTCGTGCGATTGAAGAGGTAGTAGTTCCGTGCGAGGAAACCGGTCGCCCGGAGATTGGCGGAATCCGTGGGCGCGATCTCATCGGCTGCGAGCATTTCCTGGATCATCCGGTCGTAGCCCTTGTCGGCATCAAGCGATTCCACGATCCAGTCCCGCCAATGCCAGAGATGTTTCTGGCTGTATCGCAACTGTGCGCCGAGGCCATACCAGTCCGAGTAACGCCACACATCCATCCAATGTCGGCCCCAGCGCTCGCCATGTTGTGGACTCGTGAGCAGTTCCTCGACGATGGTCTCCCAGGGGCGAGGATCTGCCTGCTGTGCGGTAGTCGGTGGCAGACCGATGAGATCGAGATAGAGCCGACGCAAGAGCAGGGAGCGCTCTGCCTCTTGCGATTGAGTCACGAGATGATGCTCCTCCCGTTTTTGCGCGAGAAAAGCATCAATGGGATTTTCACCAACGGTCCCTGCGGGAAGCGGGGGACGCTCAATGCGCTGAAACGCCCAGTGGTCGCGCGGGTCATCGTCCTCCCGTTCCGTAGCGGGGCGGGGAGCTCCCGCGACGATCCAAGCACGGATGGCGGCGATCTCTGCTGGTTTGAGCGCTTCCGCCTCTGGTGGCATCCGTTCCTCGGGATCCAAGTGCGTGATCCGCGTGAGCAAACGACTGAGTTCCGGATGAGGCAAGTCGAGGGCTGATCCTTCCTTTCCGCCCTGATGGATTCTCTCCGCTGTATCTAATCGCAGCCCCCCTTTTTGTTTCAACGCTCCATGACAGGCGTAACAGCGCTCCCGGAGAATGGGCTTAATCTGATCCAGATACGAATCCGCAGTGGCAGCTCCGAGCGCGGGAATTCCAATCTGCCACAACAGGGTAAAAAGAGCGAAGACTGGAATTCGAAAAGACATGAAGGAACCGATTCACGGACATCATGTTCTGTCCGTCTGCAAAAATCCAGTCATCACCCTCTCGCAATGACGCCATAGCGGCAGAACCTGCTCAGGCAGGAGGAGAGACTCCGGAGGGGTCTTTTCTATTTTTCACCGGCGGAACGGAGGCGTTCTTTTATCTGGAGAATCTCGGTCAGATTCTCCCCGGCAAGGGAGCGTTTCGAGAGGTCCTGGCGATGCAGACCTCCGGAATCGTAGGATAAAATTTGGTTGTCATCCGTGACCGGCTCGACCCCCGCGACGTATGCCGCCAACTCTTCCCGTGTGAGAAAAACCTGATCGTTCACTTGATCAAAAGTCAAAGGTCTCCCGATGGCCGACGGACGCTGGAACCCTGGCCATCGATCCCACTCGCGCTCCCCTTTTCGACCAATCAAAATGCCCTGTTGGGGAGCACCATTTGCATCGACATTGTCCGGATCCATCCAGAGAATTGCATTGGGAAAGGTATGCACAAACGCAGCCGCCACCGCTTTCGAATGCTCCGGCGTCAAGAGGTGCATCGGAAACCATTGCGCCACAAACCCACCCTCTCGCAATCGTTTTGCGATCAATTCATAAAACTCCACTGAATAGAGCGAATTCACTCCCGCAAAAAATGGTGGCATCGGCTCGAGGGTCACGACATCGTATTCGTCCGGAGCCCGCCTCAGCCAGGCCCGCCCGTCCATCTCGCGGAACCTCACACGTTCATCTTTCAGGACGCCGCGGTTCGACTGGACAAAATCATCTGCCAATTCAAAAACTGCCGGATTCACGTCAACAACTGTTAGGCGCTCCGGATTTTCGTCGAGAACCGCACGGGCCGTCCTCCCCGTTCCGAAGCAAATCACGAGTGCGTCTCGCGGCTGGGTATGAAGCAGCATCGGCAGTCTCCCCATTGCGTCCATGTAGGCGGTTCTGGCTCCAAATTCCCCCGTTGCCGCATATCCATCGATAAAAAGCACCGTCGCGCCCTCCTTGGTTCTCACTACCGATGTCGTTACATCCGGCCCATTCACGTTCGAGATCAGTTGGTGAGATTCCCGGACCAGCTTCGTCGGTCCTTGCACTCGCGTCACACCCACTCCCGAGTTCAGCCACCAGGCAGCCGCCAGAATCATCACCCCTGGCACGAACAGTTCAGCTCGTGCACGCCAGGAGCGAAGGGAGGGCAGCGCCACCACTGCCAGCACCCCTCCCGCGAGCCAGCTCGATCGTACCGGCCCCAGAGCGGTGATGAGAATCCAGCCCGTCACGATACTCCCGAGAACGGCGCCTATCGTATTGACCCCGTATCTCTTCGCCCATTCGCGGGGGGACTTTGCTTCATCGAGCAACCAGGGCAGGGAGACCCCCATCAAGATCACGGCTGGTCCCATCACAAGCAACGCTGCCGCTACTCGTCCCAAGATTCGCCCGAAATAGCTCCCGCCTGCGTTTCCCCAAGTATCAAATCGCTCCAGTAGAGGAGTTCCGATCCAGATCGCCATCGCGGCAAGCAGGAGCAACACCGCAAGAGAAACTCCCATTTGTCTCCATTTTTTGGAAACCCAGGCTCCGAAAGCGAGAGAGACCAGAAACACAAAAAGCATAATTGCAAACGAATCGGTCGTGCTCAGCCAGGCCGACCGGAGCAGTCGAAACCATGAGACCTCCAGAGAAAATGCCGCAAATCCTGTCGCACCGACAAACAGAAGAGCGGTGGAAGTGGGAAGGGGTTTAGGGAAAGATACGCCATCTTCGTTCCCTTCGTCAGTTCCTTCGGGCAGCGGATCCACTCCCCGTTTTCCGAGCAGGCACGCGATTCCGAGGAGGGTCAGCTGAGCGAGGACCAGAAGAATCCCGGAACCCATCCTCCCAAAAGTGGGTAGGAGAAAAA
>JAGPCC010000330.1 GCA_018058245.1 Verrucomicrobiales bacterium | reverse complement strand
TCCTTCTGCGTGCGGCTGATCATGGAGCCGATCTTGCGGGCATCGATGAAGAGAGTTTTGCCTCGGCGGTCGGAGAACGTAGCTCCTGCTGCGTTTTTCCCCCCGCTTTTATCTTTCGTCAGGAACCAGAGGCAGACGGGGATCTGGGTGGTGTAGAAGAGTTGGCCGGGCAGGGCGATCATGCAGTCGACGAGGTCGTTCTCGACCATCTTCTGCCGTATCGCGCCTTCGCCGGTGGTGTTGGTGGACATGGAGCCGTTGGCGAGCACGAATCCGGCGACGCCGTTTTCCGAAAGCTTGCTCACCATGTGGAGGATCCAGGCGTAGTTGGCATTTCCCGTGGGCGGGGTCTCGTAGCCGTTCCAGCGGGAATCGTGCACCAGCTCATCGGGGCCGCGCCAGTCCTTGAGGTTGAAGGGCGGGTTCGCCATGATGTAGTCCGCTTTCAGATCCGGGTGCTGATCCTTGAAAAAGGTATCGGCGGGCACGTCGCCGAGGTTTGCCGAGAGCCCGCGCACGGCGAGATTCATCTTCGCCAGCTTGTAGGTGGTGGCGGTCTGCTCCTGCCCGTAAACCGAGATGTCCTTGGTATTGCCGTGGTGGCTTTCCACGAACTTGAGCGATTGGACAATGCCTAGCGCGGAAGCGCGTTTCCTTTCCGCGAAGCGCACACCGCATAGCCTCCTCAGAGGCAAACTGCCGCCCGAGCCGCAGCAGGGATCGTAGATCTTGCCCTTGTAGGGCTCGATCATCTCGGCGATGAGATTGACCACGCACTTGGGCGTGTAGAACTCGCCCCCCAGCTTGCCCTCGGAGGCGGCGAATTTTCCCAAAAAATATTCATACACCCGGCCGACGGTGTCCTCCTCCTTGTCGCCGATAGTGTCGATGTTGTTGATGGCATCGATGAGGGCGGAGAGCTTGCTGCCATCCAGCCCGAGGCGGGAGAAGTAATTGTCCGGCAAGGCGCCCTTGAGCGAGGCATTGCTCTTCTCCACCGCCGTGAGCGCGGAATCGATCTTGATCGCGATGTCCCCCTGCTTCGCATGCTGCTGGATATAAGACCAGCGCGAGGTCTCCGGCAGGTAGAAGACATTCCGCATGGTGTAGAACTCGACCATATCCACATAGTCCCCCTTCCCTTCCGCAATCAGCTCCGCCCGCCGCTCCTCGAACTTGTCCGAGACGAACTTAAGGAAAATCAGCGAGAGCACGACGTGCTTGTATTCCGAGGACTCAACGCTGCCCCGCAGCTTGGTGGCGGTTTCCCATAGGGACTCCTCGAAGGATTTGGAGGGCTTTTTGGCGGGGGATTTCTTTGCAGTAGTCGTGTTGGCGGGCATACGGGAAAAATGAAACGTTTTTAGCAATTTTTACAGAACCCTGAAGTGGGCAGCGATCCTCTCGATAAAGTCCCAGCCTGATTCGCGGTTTTCCTTTGGAATGCAGGTGCAACCTGACTGGACAAAATCCATAAAAATGACAGGGAGCCGATCCGCAAACTCCCGCCAAATCACACAATTCCCTCCCCGACTCCCCCACCCCGCCATCCCAAGCTGGGCGTCGATTGGTTGGCGGGCGGTTTGCTCTGGCGGGAACATCGGGATTCGGGATTCCCATACCTAGACCATTTCCAACAGGCTTGTCTAACAGAAAGAGATCCGAATCAACGGGCGTCCGGACAAGGGTCCGTGCAAAAACGGCTCCTCTCCATCCCCTTCCCCACACGCACCAGTCTCCGCTCCAACGCACCAACGTGATTCGGAACAGGCCCATCTGACGGTTCCTCATCGAGCGGCCCTTTTTCGAGATACTACTCAAACCGCCGGACATCCCGGCTGGAGTGGGATTCCTTTCCAGAGAAAGGACTTGTCACTCGCTTGGAAACTCGTAATACTAATCCAGTTTCCAGAGTTTTTCTACTCATGCCGGCCAGATCCACTCATTCCGATTCTCCTGTCAGCGATCCTGAGACGGACTCGATCCGTCAGCGCATTGTCACGCAGGCGCGGCAGCATTTCCTGGCCCATGGATTCCGGCGGGTCACGATGGATGATCTCGCGAGAGAACTCGCGATGAGCAAAAAAACGATCTATTCGCACTTTTCGGGCAAACGCAAATTGGTGGAAGCGGTCATCTCGGACAAGATGCGTTCCGCCGACGAAGACCTCGCACGGATCACCACCTCAACAGCGGTAGATTTTCAGGGCGAGCTGCGAGAACTCCTCGCCTGCATGCGACGACAGGTCGAAGAACTCAAACCGCCTTTTCTTCGTGACCTTGCGAGGGAAACTCCGGACCTTTTCGGAATGGTGCAGACTCTCCGCCGTGATCTCCTGCAACGACACTTTGGAAAGTTGCTGCGTGATGGGCGCAAGGCGGGAATGATCCGGAAAGATCTCGAGCCCGGTCTCATGATCGAGATTCTGATCGGCACCACAGATGCTCTCATCAATCCGGAGAAACTCTCGCAACTCGGGATCACGGCAAAAACTTGCCTCTCCGCCATTCTAACGATTTTCCTCGAAGGCGTCATCCGAGAGCAAAGTTCCCCCCCATGAAAACCGTTCCCCTTTTGTTCCGGCGAATTCCATGGAGCCAGGTCCTCCCGCTCTTTGCCCTCGCCTTTTTTTCCGGCGGATGTGACCGCTCTCCAGAACCGGAAACCTTGCAGGGATATGTGGAAGGAGAATTCCTTTATATCGCCTCGCCTCTTTCGGGGGCACTGGAAACCCTTTCCGTCGAGCGAGGCGGAGAAGTAGTGATCGGTGATCCCCTTTTCACCCTGGAAAGCGGGGCGGAAACGGCAGCCCAGCAGCTTGCGAAACAGCGACTCGCGGAAGGTCGTGCGCGACTGGAGGATGCCAAAAAAGGAAGTCGCCCCCCGGAGATTGCTGCTCTCGAGGCGCAACTCCACCAACGCCATGACGCCCTCACCTATTCCGAAAGCGAACTCAAACGATTGATGAACCTCACCGGGACAGGCGCGATCTCGGATCAGGATGTCGACCGAGCGAAACTGCTTCGTGATCAGGACAAACAAAGAGTGGCACAAATCGAAGCGGAACTGAAAACCGCAACCCTCGGCTCGCGGGAGGACCAGATTACGGAGGCGGTGGCCAATGTCGGCGCTCTCGAGGCGGCTCTCGAAAAAGCCGATTGGGATCTCTCGCAGAAACGTCAGATCGCCCCTCGCGCAGGCAGAATTTTCGATGTCCTCTACCGTCCGGGAGACTGGGTGGCCGCGGGAAAACCCGTGGTGGCGCTCCTTCCCCCCGACCAGATTAAAGTCCGTGCGTATCTACCCGAGCCTCGTCTCGGGAGCATCCAACCTGGTGATCCCGTCTTGCTCCATATTGACGGAATCGAGGAGGTCTTTTCTGGAAAGATCAGTTTCCTCTCGCCGCAAGCGGAATTCACCCCTCCCGTCATCTACAGTCGGCAGACACGGAGCAAACTGGTTTTTCTTCTCGAGGCCGTCTTTCCTCCGGAAACGGCGGTTCGACTCCACCCCGGTCAACCGGTCGAACTCACCTTACTCCCCTGAGAGATGAACGAGGAGTTCGCCATCGATGTGAGAGGGATGACAAAACGCTTCGGGGATCGCACCGTCGTCAACGGGATCGATCTGCAGGTTCGCAAGGGCGAAATCTATGGCTTCCTCGGCCCAAATGGAAGTGGCAAGACCACCTTCATTCGTATGCTCTGCGGCCTCCTCCGCGCCGATGCCGGGAGTGGCTCCTGCCTTGGGTTTGACGTCATCCGGGAAAGTGAGGAGATCAAACGCCAGGTCGGATACATGACACAACGTTTCAGCTTCTACGAAGATCTCAGCATCGCCGAGAATCTCGACTTTGTCGCCCGCATGTATGGGATGAAAAACCGACGCCGGGTCGTCCGGGAGAGCATCGCCCGACTCGGCCTCGAAGGAAGGCAGAAGCAGCTCGCCGGTCAGCTTTCCGGAGGATGGAAACAGCGTCTCGCCCTCGCGGCCTGTCTTCTCCATCAGCCCCGTCTCCTTCTTCTCGATGAGCCCACCGCCGGAGTTGATCCCAAGGCCCGCCGCGATTTCTGGGAACAGATTCACCGGCTTTCGGCGGAGGGGTTGACCTTCCTCATCACCACGCACTACATGGATGAGGCCGAGCGCTGTGACCGGCTCGCCTACCTTTCCTACGGGGAACTTCTCACCCACGGAACTGTCTCCGAAGTCATCGCGCAGGCAGGGCTAACGACCTGGTCGGTGAGCGGTCCCGATCTCTTCTCTCTCGCTGACGAGATCCGCGGACGGCCCGGAGTAGCGCAAGCGCTGGCTTTTGGTTCAACCCTCCATGTTAGCGGCACCGATCCCATCCAGCTTGCGGAAACCATCGCCCCCTATCGAACCCCGGAGCATCCATGGAGCGAGGTGCCCTCAGGATTAGAGGACGTCTTCATTCATCTCATGGGTCACTCAACCGACAACTTCCAGCCATGAAGCGGGGCCATCATCTCTCCTTTTCCCGCCTCTGGGGCATCGTGGTAAAGGAATTCGTCCAGATGCGGCGGGACCGGGTCACCTTTGCGATGATTCTCGGCATCCCGCTTCTCCAGTTGATCCTCTTCGGGTACGCGATCAATTCCGACCCGAGGCACCTTCCCGCCGCCGTTCTCATGGCCGACCGGGGCCCGCAGAGCCGAACCATTCTTGCTGCCTTGAAAAACAGCACCTACTTTGAGTTTGTTCGGGAAGTAACCTCCGAAACCGAAGGCCGCGATGCACTCGCTCACGGGGAAGTCCAGTTCGTGATCCAATTTCCGGAGAATTTCTCCCGCGACCTCCTCCGCGGAGACCGGCCCGCGCTACTCGTCGAGGCCGACGCCTCCGATCCTGCCGCCACCGGAAACGCGATCAGTTCTCTCTCCGGCATCATCCACTCCGCTCTCCTCCATGATCTCAAGGGACCTCTCGCCTTCCTGGCACAGGGACCGTCTCCGGTCGATCTGCGTGTCCACGCACTCTACAACCCCGAGGCGGTGACGCAGTTCAATATTGTCCCTGGGCTCATGGGGGTCATTCTCACGATGACGATGATCATGATCACCGGCCTCGCCATCACCCGCGAGCGGGAGC
>JAGPCC010000328.1 GCA_018058245.1 Verrucomicrobiales bacterium | reverse complement strand
GATGAATTTTGCATGAGTCTGAACTAGGTTGCGTTTCAGTCCGTGCTCCCGCAAGAAGCGGGTCTGATTTTAGCGGTCGGAGGAGACTTTCCTCCCCGCAGGGAACAAATCAGAGGGCCGGACAGGCCGTATCCTAATTCACGCTCACTGATGAGCAAGCAATTTACCGATAAGGGAAACCAGATCGTTCCAGCTCAGAAAGGAATGTCGTCGTCCGATTCCTGTCCATATCCTCCAGGAGGCTCGCTGAGAGGAGGTCCGTCATCGTAACTCGCGGATGGGGGCGCCTTCTTCGAAGAACCACCGCCGCCTCCCCCGCTGCCAGCTCTTTCAAGCTTCCAAGCGTTGAGATTGACGTAATATTTCCCGTTGTATTCGTTGCCCCGGATATCAAAAAAGACCTTCACCGAATCTCCGACACTGTAGTCATCGATCATCGTGGTTTTTTCCTTGAGGCATTCGAACTTGATCGACTGCGGGAATTTCCCGTCCTCGACCTCCACGACAAATTCCCGTTTGCTGAATCCGCTCGCGAAACTCTGCACTTCGTTGATCACCTTGACGGTGCCTTCCATTTCAAAATTTTGTCCCATATCGTCCCTTCAGTTGGCAAAGGTATCACCCAGAAAAGCGGCGAGGAAAAGTGAAAAACTCGCTTTTCCCCGATCTCCTAGACTCAGCCCTCAATGAGGCGGTCCTGGGATGACGCATCCAGCGAGCTCCCCCGCCGTTTTGCGTTGATCTCCGTGATCTGCGAATTCAGGGTGCAGAAATCATAGGCCCATCCGATGACAAAGAGGCCGCCCGTGCATAAATAGAGAATTCCAGTGAGCCATTTTCCCATGTACATCCGGTGGATCCCGAGGTATCCGAGGAAGGTCTGCAAGATCCAGGCGACCGAGTAGTCGATCTCGCCCGCCTTGTATCGCAACTCGGCCTGCCGCTCCATGCCGGGAATGAGAAAGAGGTCAATGATCCAGCCGACTCCGAGAAGCCCGAGTGTCAAAAACCAGATCAACCCGCTGACCGGTTTTCCGAAGTAAAAACGATGCGCGCCAGTAAATCCGAAGATCCAAAGGACGTAACCGATAGTTTTGCTGTGGGTCGATTCCATGATGAACTACTCTTCACTGGAGGAGAGCCAAATTCCAATGATAAAAATGCCGTGATTTTGGAATCCCCTTTGTGAATTTGAATATTTTGTAGAACCCCATGTCGCAGCTCCCCTTCATTATCATCGTGTCCTTTGTCGTCTTCGACTTCGTTGTCTTCGGCGGGCTTTTTCTGCTCGCTGCTTCCTCCCGGGCGAATCGCCCGACAGGAGTCGGTAAAGGAGATCTCCTCTTGGATACGGGAAAACCGAATTTCGTTTCCTCCGTCTCCACCCATCCGGAGAGGAAAATCGAACCTTTGCGCTATTCCGTCGCTGACGCAATCGCCTGGGCTGCGGCGGTAGAGGTCGTCTCCGCGAGGAACGGAATAAAGGTCGTCCGATCTCACGACTTTCACCTCTACGCAGAGTGCCGGAGCCCGCTCTTTGGATTTGTCGACGATCTGGAATTGGTGCTCCACCCTGGGGCCGGCTTCATCCATGTCCGTTCCGCATCGCGTGTGGGATATTCGGATCTCGGGGCAAATCGCACGCGAGTCGAGGCGCTGCGCGAGGCTTTCGCCGAGGCCCTCACCGCTCGGCTCGGGCCTGGAAGTGAGAATTAGTCGACCTCCTCAAGAAGAGGCCTGATCGCGAGCAATTCGATGACGGGGTTACTCGCTTCGTCGCTCGCATCGAGATCGATGAGGAAGTCCGCGCTCCAGTCATTCAGTTCTTCCTCGTCCACGAGGGTCTGAGAGAACTTCCAGGCACGTCGGCCCTCGATCATTTCCATCCGACTGTGCTTGGCATTTCTTGCTTCCGGGTCAAAGCGGAGTCGTCCGTGCTCGGCTTCAAAAACCGTCCTCCGATCGATCAACTTTGCGATGTCCCACGGGACCTCGCCTGGTCGGACCAACTTCAGCGCTCCCTCGAAATCCCCCTGGGAGAAGAGCTTGAGAAAGTCAAAAAGGATGGTTCGGACGAGTCGGGTAAAACGCTCCCGATCCCGCGTCACTTTTGCCGGTCTCAGTTCCGTAGTGGCCGGGTCGGGGGCGGTGTCGGGCAGACTGCCTCCCCGCCGCATCCGCTCCCATTCGTCGAGGAGGCTCGAATCGATCCCTCGCAACATCGTTCCGAAAAAGACCTCGGCCTCGTCGAGTTCCTCTGTCATGAGCACGGGCGGCACAGTCTGAACGAGCACTTTGTAGACCTCCGAAAGATGTCGCAGGAGCACCGCCTCGCTCCGCTCGAGCCCGTAACTTTTGACGTAATCCTCGAACGATTTCCAATCCTGAAACATTTCCCGCGCGATCGACTTCGGCCGCACCGAGGCCTCCTTCGCCCACGGGTTACCGAGAACGAACTCGTTGTAGGTCGCGTAGATGAATTCTTTGCCCGGTTTGGGATGCTCGACCTCTTCGAGTCGTTCGATCCGTTCGTCGAACTCGACACCCTGAGCCTTCATCTCGGCCATCATTTTTGTCTTTTCGCGATCTACCTGCTTGCGGAGAATCACGGTCGGGTCTTCGAGAATGGACTCGATCAGCGAGAGCACATTGAGCGGATAGTCCGGATCATCCTTCGGGAGTTTCGGGATCGCCTCGAGCAGGTAGAGCGCGAGCGCCTGGTTCAGCGAAAAGTCCTCCTGTAGCTCGATGTGCAGCTCCACCTTCGCCGGGGTGCGTCGTTCGTTCCGCGGAATGATCGTGAGCACGTTCCCTTCCACAAGCCCGCGAAAGAGAGCGAAGGCCCGTTTCCGCAGCTTGCGCTTGGCCGAGTCGGACTCATGGCAGTCCGAAATGATCTTCCGGAGAGCGTCACAGCCATCTTCTTTGCGGCGGCTGAGGACATTCAGGAGCATCCCATGATGGACCGAAAAACTCGAACTCAGCCTTTCCGGCGCCGCTTCGATGAGTCCGCGAAAGGTGGTTTCGTCCCACATCACAAACCCTTTTTCCGGAGGTTTCTGTTTGACGAACTTGTTCTTTTTGCCCTTCTCACCGGCCTTCTGTTCCAGCTTCAGGTTGGAAATGACATGCTCGGGCGCCTGCGCGATGACATAACCGATCGTGTCGAACCCGCGGCGTCCCGCCCGCCCGCTGATCTGGTGAAAGTCCCGCACTGCGAGCGTTTTGGTCTTCTGGCCACCGTATTTAAAAAGCTGCGTAAAAAGCACCGTCTTGATGGGCACATTCACGCCGACGCCAAGTGTATCGGTGCCGCAAATCACTTTTAAAAGTCCCTTTTGAGCCAGCTTTTCCACCAGAACACGATACTTCGGAAGCAGCCCGGCATGGTGAATTCCGAGCCCGTGACGGATCAGTTTTTTCATCTCCTTTCCGTAGGGACTGCGGAAATCGGCATCGATCAGTTCCCTGGCGATGATCTCCTTTTCCTCCCGGCTGCAAAAGTTGCGGCTCATCAGATTCTGCGCGGTGCGGGCACAGGCGAGCTGCGTGAAATGAACCAGGTAGATCGGCGCTCGCCCGGCCTCGACCAGTTCCTCGATCTTCTCTTCGAGCGGTGTGGTGCTGTAATCGAACTCCAGCGGAACCGGACGCTGATCGGATTGCACGAGGACACACGGGACTCCAGTCAGCTCGCGCAGAGTCCGTTCAAAGAAGGCAGTGTCTCCCAGCGTCGCCGACATCAGCAGGAATCTGGCCTGTGGCATCGTCAGCAGCGGGACCTGCCAGGCCACCCCGCGCTCGTGATCCGAGTAGTAGTGGAACTCGTCCATGATGACGTCGTCCACCGCCGCCGCTGCTCCTTCCCGGAGGGCCAGATTGGAGAGGATCTCCGCCGTGCAACAGATCACAGGAGCGTCCGGGTTCACCGTTGCATCCCCCGTGATCATCCCGACCTTTTCCGGTCCGAAGGTCTTGCAGAGGGAGAGAAATTTTTCATTCGCGAGCGCCTTGACCGGCACAGTGTAAAAGCAGCGACGCTTTTGACAGATCGCACGGAACTGCAGCGCCAGGGCAACGAGTGATTTCCCTGACCCAGTCGGTGTGTTGAGGATCACATTGTTTCCGGCGAACAATTCCAGGATCGCGCTTTCCTGATGTTCATAGGGCGTGGTTCCCGTCTCGACGAGATACCCGAGAAACGCATCGAGAACCTCATCGTTCGAAGAAGGATCGGAAATTCGGGATGGATCGAGCGGGAGCATAAAAGAAACCGCCTCCATCAGAGCACGTCAGCGCCGAATTCATAGGAGGGAATTGGGAATTGGTGAGCGGGCAGAGAGGAGGTCCCGGCAAGAGAGAGGAGGCGGACTGACTCCCAGTAAATCCCCGCAACGCGGCTGGGACGACGATACTCCATTGCCTCGGTCGTCCCCTCCTCCCATCTCCCGCTTTTTCTTTTTCCGTGCCGTAGTCGTCAAAGAATGCGCGGAAAAACCTTCATTCACCGCCATAACCGGAGAGATTTTCCCGGTAGGCTTGATCGAGAAACGCAACAAGGTCCATCAGTTGTCGGACACTCATGTCTTTGGTGTAGTCGGGCATGAGAGGTTCGATGCTGCCCTGGAGTTCCGCTCCAGAGAGGATGGCTCGATACTGTTCGGTGATGACGTGCTTGGGATTGGTGATCGCGGTGATGAGGTCCCCGTAGGATTTTACAAAACGAGTTTCGCCAGCAAGCATCAACTCCAGACGGCGGGGCGCTTTTCCTTCAGGGAGAGCTACGTTTGAGACGGTGTGGCACTGGATGCAGTTGAGAGAAACAAAGGTCTCCTTACCAGCCTCAAGATCCCCTCCGGGAAACTGAAATCCTTTCTTTGCAGGATCTGCCGCAAGGAGGTTTGAAAATCGGGGTGCCAACGAGATCGCGAGAAAAGTGATGGAGAGGAGCAGAAGAATTTTTTTCATGGTAAGGCGGAGTGTCCGGAAAGGAGAGCTTCGTCCTGTACCATAGAAACGCCTCGCAGAATTTTGCGAAGGCTGTGCATATTTTGCTCTTTCGTGATGTCTCTGCCGCAGAATTGACTCGTTTTCAGACCTCTTTCTCACATTCTTCA
>JAGPCC010000327.1 GCA_018058245.1 Verrucomicrobiales bacterium | reverse complement strand
CACATACCGCACCCGTGCTGATTGGCTTCCGTCCCTTGATTTTGACCCGTCAGCCCGGCGCACGAAGCGTTCCGCCACCGTGAGCAATACTTCCTCAAACCTCACTGGAATCACGACCACGAATCTTTCCCTGCCGTTGGTGATCGACTACGAAGTCGATCTCTGGGGGAAATTGCGTCGTGCTATCGAAGCCTCCGAAGCCGAATACCTCGCGAGCGAGTCCACCTACCGACAAGTCGTCCTCACCCTACAAACCGAGGTCGCGAGTCGTTATTTCGAACTTCGAGCCGCCGATGCCGAGATCGGAATTTTTGAGAAAGCATTGGGTTTGCGGAGAAAGTCGCTCGATCTCAATCAGCAACGACTTGCCGCCGGCGACACCGATGAAGTCGACGTATCCCGTGCAGAAACCGAGCTCTCCTCCACCGAGACCGAACTCATCGCGATCCGCCAAAACCGCGAACAAATCGAAAACGCCATTGCAGTACTCCTCGGAAGACCCTCATCAGGGTTCGATATCTCATCAAACCCTCTTCATTCCGTGCCGCCGAAATTCCCCCTCTCCGTGCCCTGCGAATTGCTGGAGCGACGCCCGGACATCGCCGCAGCGGAACGAATCATGATCGCCGAAAATGCTCGTATCGGTGTCGCCAAGGCAGCGTTTTTCCCGACGGTCAGACTGGTAGGTAGTGTCGGGCTGGAGAGTGGTAGCATTTCGAAGTTGTTCAATTATTCCAGCCGAACCTGGGGACTCGGCCCCGAGATCACATTCCCGGTTTTCGACGGTGGGAAGAATCAATCGGAACTCGCGCGGTCCGAGGCCCGTTACGACGAAACCGTCGCGATCTACCGTCAAAGTATTCTCAAAGCAATTCGGGAAGTGGACGATGCCCTCGTCGGAATCGAGAAACTCGCTCAACAAGCAGCCTCACAAAACCGCACCATTGCTGCGGCGGGAAGGACCGTCGACCTTTCTCGTCAACGGTATGACGCCGGGGTGGTTGCCTATTTCGAAGTCGTCGATGCCCAGCGCACCGAATTGGATGCCCAACAGGGAGCGGTTCAAATTCGTGCAGCTCGCCATCTCGCAGCCATTTCACTCGTGAAAGCGCTCGGTGGCGATTGGGAATGACGCCCGACCGTCCGCCATCGGAACAGACTAACAAACATCAAGAAAGTGGGAGTAAGTCGCTACGCCAGAATATCGGTCGCAACATGGCCGTGAACATCGGTTAGGCGATAGTCACGACCGCCATGAAAGTAGGTGAGCCGCTCATGATCAATTCCTAGCAGATGCAAAATCGTGGCATGGAGATCGTGAACGTGCATTGGATTTTCTTCCGCCTTGAACCCGAATTCGTCACTCGAACCATGGACGTATCCCCCCTTTACTCCCCCACCGGCCATCCACATGCAAAATCCATGGGGATTATGATCGCGGCCATCTCCTTTTTCGCTCACCGGAGTGCGACCGAACTCCCCACCCCAGATCACGAGCGTATCCTCCAACATGCCGCGTTGTTTCAAATCTTCCAGAAGCGCGTGAATGGGCCGATCGATATCCTGTGCCAGCACTCGCGTTTTGGTGTCGTGGCCCGTATGGGTGTCCCACGGTTGCCCGTTCCCGTAGTAAACTTGCGTAAAGCGCACTCCACGTTCGGCCATACGCCGAGCCAGCAAACATCCGTTGGCAAAATGGCCCTCACCATAGGCTTCGCGTGTCTTGGCGTCTTCCTGCCCGAGATCAAAGGCCTTGTTCGCAGAATATTGCATCCGATAGGCCGTTTCCATGGCCGCGATCCGACCCTCGAGGCGAGGATCGTGCCCTCCGCGAGCATTGGCGTGTTCGCGATTCAGCATTTGTAAAAGATCGAGGCGCTTTCGTTGTTCCCCCGGAGTTCCCTCCGGGTCTTTCAGCCACGGGATCATCGAGTTCGGATCGAGATTTGAGTGATTGATATAGAGTCCGGCGTGTTTTGCGGGAAGGAACGCGCTATTCCATAAAATTGAAAAGCGCACTGGTCGTCCAGGACAAAGCACCACGTAACCGGGCAAATCCGAACTCTCATTTCCCAATCCATAGGAGGTCCATGCGCCCATGCTCGGAACCCGAGGGGTCATCGTTCCGTTGTTCATCAGCAGCAGGGCAGGCCCGTGATTCGGATTGTCAGTATAACAGGATCGCAAAATGCAAAGATCGTCCGCGTGTTTTGCCGTCATCGGCAGAAGATCACTAATCGGTAGGCCGCTCTTCCCGTGATTTGTGTATTTGTAAGGCACCTCCATCAATCCGCCCGTTACACGCTCTGTTCGCAGATCGGCCGCAGCGGGACGTTGTCCTGCATACTTTGTGAGCGATGGTTTCGGATCAAAAAAGTCCGGTCCAAACGGGCCGCCATTCATGAAAAGATGAATCACTCGCTTGGCTCGCGGCGCAAAATGAGGTTTCATGAGACCGTCGGCACCAAGTGCAGAGATCATTCCTAGCGATCCAAAACCGCCGCCAAGAGTGGCGAGAGCAGATCTGCGGGTCATCGGATTGAGGGGAATCATCGGATATCAGTCAACAAATAGAAATTCGTTACTCGCCAGCAACACCCGTGCATACTCAGAGAACGTGGCTTCCTTCAAGAACTCGGCTCCCATCTCTCGCTCTACGACGGTCGGCTGTCGTTGGAAGAGAAGTTCATAGGCGTCGCCGATCTTGTCCTTTCCCGCCTCCAGGCGCTTCGCGAGGTTCACGCTTTGAGCCTGCACGAGCGGCCCATTGATCGCAAAAAGGGACTGCAACGGAGAAATCGTTTCGGCACGATTTGGACTGTGTGCAGCGGGGTCGGGAAAGTCATGCACTTGTAACATCTTGTTCACGTCATGCCGATCTATCGTTCCGTAAATCGTCCGTCGATGGTTCTTTGCATCGTCTAAACTTTGCGATTCGCCCCCGATTTTGGGATCGAGAGTTCCCGAGCTAGTTAGCAGGGAGTCCCGCCAGGATTCGATATCGAGACGTTGACGCGTCATTCGGGAATAGTGGCGATTTTCGGGATCGGCCTCCTCGGAGACAAGGGACGTTTGTTGCCAGGTTGCGGAACCCAAAATTTCCCGGTGCAACCACTTCAGCGACCAATTTGCCGCGATGAAACGCAAGGCCAAGTCATCCAACAAAGCGGGATGAGTAGGTCTCTCCCCCATCTTCCCAAAATCGCTTGTTGTATCAACGAGCCCCCGGCCAAAATGCTGTTTCCAAACGCGGTTCACGATGACTCGGGCAAAGAGTGGCTGCGCGTCCTCGATCAATGCCCTGGCCAATTCCAGTCTGCCACTCCCTTCTTGAAACAGCCGCGGTTTCCCAGTCGCCTTTGTAGGAAATGCGGTCAAAAATCGCCGAGGAACCACTTCTCCGACATCGTTCGGATTTCCGCGATTTTGCAGTTCCAGATCACGCGCCTGCCCTTCGTGGAAGTCCAAGGTGGTCCCCTGCCCATTCTCTTTTTGCTTCACAAACAGTGCCGCTTCCACGACTCCATTTGCCATTGGCATGTCGTAATGTGGCGTCGCTTTCTTTAGCCCGGCAATCTCTGCCTGGAAGTGCGACAATTGAGCATCGAGATCTTCCGGCTTCGGTTTTTTCGCCTTCAGAGCGGTGATTTTTTTGTCGATTTGCGCGACCTTTTCACGCGCCGACTTTACCGGCAGCCAAAGGTCTTCGCTCATCATGGGACGATCCGAAATTTTCACGCTGGCAAAAACCCCTGCCAACGCATAATAATCTTTCGCGGAAATCGGGTCGTTTTTATGATCGTGACAACGTGCGCAAGCAAGCGTGAGTCCGAGAAAAGTCCGTCCGAATACATCGACTCTCTCCTCCCATTCATCTGCAACGGTGGTTTTGATAATTTCCGGAGGAAGCTCCAACTCCTTCCAATACGTCGGACTGAGGCCTAAAAACCCAAGAGCGACCAAGTCTTCCGGACCCGTTTCTGGCATCAAATCCGTCGCGAGCTGCCGCTTCACAAATTCCGGATAGGGCATATCGTCGTTCAGCGCCTTCACGACCCAATCCCGATAGCGCCACGCTCCGGCGGTTGATTCTAACCACGAAGCCGTCTTGTCGGTGTAACGAGCAAGATCGAGCCAGTGCCGCCCCCAGCGTTCGCCGTATTGGGGGCTCGCGAGCAACTTTTCCCGTAGCTTCGTGGGATCCGCGTGAGACTCCTCCAGACTCGGGGGAAGACCGATCAGATCAAAACTGAGTCGTCGGGCCAGCATTCGCGCATCCGCTTGCGGAGACGGTTCCATCCCCTCCTTTTCGAGCTGTTCGAGAATGAAATAATCGATCCGCGTTTTCGGCCAAGCGGTGTTTTTCACCATCGGGAGAGATTCCGTCTTCGCCAAGGGGCGAAATGCCCAAGGCAGATCTTTCGCGCCGACGACCGAAACAGCGGAAAAGGAAACGAAGACAAAAAGCAATCGGAACATATATTCAGAACTCTACCCACCGTCGGGCATCCGACAATGGCGCATCAGCGGACAGAGTTTCCTAGAGAGTCTCTTCCGGGGAACAATCACGATGCCGAGATCCCGCGACTGCGCCACGGTCGAGACTAGGAGAATTGGCCATTCCCCGCTATCCTCTGGAGTCTTTGCCCCGCCAAAATGCGTGCATCTTATCTCGTTGGCATTTTTCTCGCGATCACTCCGCTTTCTGGAAGTAGCGGAGAATCTGTATTCTTTGAAAATACGGTTGCTCCGATTTTAGAAAAGCACTGCGCAAAGTGCCACAATCCCGAAAAAATCAAAGGCGAGTTGAATCTTACTTCGGTCCCCGGCATCCTCAAGGGCGGAGAGCAAGGCCCCGTCTTTGCTGCGGGATCTCCGGAAAAGAGCCATCTCTATGAATTGGTCTCCCGGGGCGAGATGCCAAAAGAGGGTGAAAAACTTTCACCCGAACAAATCGAAACAATTCGCGTGTGGATCGCGGGGGGTGCCCTCTTCGAGAATCCGCCCCTAGTATAAACGGCGCTGACCCAGCACGATGTCCTCCCCATCACGCTCTTGCGTTGCACTGGGTGTCACGGACGGCAAAAACAAGACGGCGGGCTCGATCTCCGAACGGTAACGT
>JAGPCC010000326.1 GCA_018058245.1 Verrucomicrobiales bacterium | reverse complement strand
AGGCCGAACCTTTTCGCCCCGAAGCGGGGAAGTTCCCTCCTCTGGAAAAAGCGCACTCCTACCGGGGCGAACTTGTCTTCGTGGATCATGCCAATCGGCGCGGCAGCCTTCGCGTGCAGGCCACGAACGCATTCCGAATGAACAAACCGCAGCCCTTCGTCATGCTGCCCTATGGCGTGGTTCGTTATCACGGCGCACCGGCAGATCTGCGGGACATCCCACTCGGCACCATGCTGCATGTCCGGGCCTTTCTGCCCCCGGACCCGAAGACCTCCGCCGTGCCGGTGCTGCCGGTCGACAACCGGAAAAATATAAAGGGTGCCTTTGCAGGGACTGCCCCTGCCGAAAATCATGTCCTGCTCCTCGAGGACGAAGCCAGCCGCTGCCTGCGCGAGGGATGGATCTGGAAGCTCAAGGAAGTAGACATCAAAAACCGGGAGGGAACGATCGTTGCCAGCCGCGAACCGAAGGAAGACAAAAACGGCAAAGCGACCGAGGACGAAACGCTGACCTTTGATGCCGCCACCCGCATCTGGCGTGGTCGCGAATGCCTGCGCATCGAACACCTCATCGACGAAGGCGCATGGCCCGCCAGCGGGAAAAAATCTCTCGGTGACCAGATCGTTCAGCTCGGCATCACCTGGAAACCAACGCAAGGAGGTGTCTTCACTCAATTTCACATTTCAGACATCTGGCTCGACGATGCCGCGATGGAAAACGTCAGGCTTCTTCAGACCGAGACACACAAAGCCTACATGCGCAGCCGCTGGATGCCCGCCTGGATCGATACGGTCGAGTATGGCAAATTCGGCAGCGCGACCGTGACAGCGACCTTGTTCGGCGGCATGGATCCCTCCCTCTACGCTGATTTTACAAAGGGAGCTCCCGCCCTGATGAACGGAGTCGAGAACACCTTAAAGCATATGGAAGGCGGCACCGCCGGCCCCTCCCAAATGGCCGCACGCGGCACTATCCTCGACGTCACAAAGGTGCCCGGAGACATCCCTCTGGGGAGCAGTGGCATTCAGATCCGGTTTGAGACCGACCTCATCACCGAAGGCATGCGCCCCTCACGAATCGTCCGCGTCCGCCCTGCGAGCTGGCCCGATGTCCATTTGCCACGCGAGGAATATCTCAGCGACGGAGTCTCCAGCATCGACGAGCGCTTCCCCACCCCCGACATCTTTCCGAAATACTGATTTCTATCAAGCATCGTCATCGTTTGTGATTTCCAGCAGATTCAGGGAGGCCAACAGATTTCTGGTTTTCCTCCATCTGCTGGCCTCCTTGAATCTGCTGGAGACAAGATCGAAGAACAAAGAACTACGGACAAAGAATTATGATAAAAGACCTGCATCTGACGGCTTTTTGCCTTGGCATTTCCCTGCTCACCAGTGTTCACGCTCTCACCGCCGAAGAACAAGGAACCGGCGAAGCCGCCCCTTTTCGCCCCGAGGCCGGGAAATTCCCGCCTCTGGAAAAAGCATACTCCTACCGGGGCGAACTCATCTTTGTGGATCATGCGAACCGCCGCGGCAGCATTCGCCTGCAGGGATCGGGCATGTTTTTTCGCAACGACCCCCACCCCTTTGCGATGCTGCCCTACGGCATCGTCCGGTATCACGGTGCCCCGGCAGATCTCCGGGACATCCCGCTCGGCACCGTGCTTTACGTCCGGGCCTATCTTCCGCCTGACCCGAAAATCTCCTCAGTCCCGGTGCTGCCGGTGGACAATAAAAAGTTGGACGCCAACCACAACCGGGGTGCCGGCATTGCCCCCGCCGAGAACCACGTCCTTCTTCTCGAAGACGAACCCAGCCACTGCCAGCGCGAGGGTATGGTCTGGAAGCTCAAAGAAGTGGAACTCAAAAACCGCGAGGGCAAAATCGTCGCCAGCCGCATCCCGAAAGAGAGCGGAGAAGGCAAAGCAGCGGAGGAGGAAACGATGACCTTCGACGCCGCGACTCGGATCTGGCGAGGCCGAGAATGCCTCGGAATCGAAGATTTGATCAGCGAGAACGCCTGGCCTGCAGAAGGGAAAAAATCACTCGAGGGCCAAGCCGTGCAGCTCGGCATCACCTGGAAACCCACCCCGGATGGCGTTTTCACCCGCTTTCACATTTCGGACATTTGGCTCGATGATACCGCGATGCAACGTGCCGCCCAAAACCAGACCGAATTACACAAGGCTTTCATCCGCAGCCGCTGGATGCCCGCCTCGATTGATGCCGTGGAGTACGGCAAGTTCGGTCGCGCCACCGTGACCGCGACCCTGTTTGGCGGCATGGACGACTCTCTCTATGCCGATTTCAAAAAGGATGCCCCCGCTTTGATGAACCCGGTCGAAAATACGCTGAAGCACACCCACGGAGCCTACGGACCCGCGCACATGGCCTCAAAGGGCCCCATCATTGATGTCACCAAGACACCCGGCGAGCCTCCCCTTGGCAGCAGCGGCATTCAGATCCGGTTTGAGACCGACCTCATCCTCGAAGGCATCCGCCCCGGAAGAGTCGTCCGGGTCCGTCCGGCGAGCTGGCCTCAGGTCCAGGTGCCACGCGAGGAATACCTCAACGACAACCTCGAAGAGCGCTTCCCGACCCCGGATATTTTTCCGAAATACTGAGGGATTTGTTTGTCATTTTCTGCGTGCAAGCCGGGGAGGGCTTTGAGGTGTGAGAAGTTTCCATAGAAGCCGGACGCGGTGCAGGACAAGAGTGTCCTGCCTCCTTGAGCTCAGTCGTCGGTAATGGGCGTCGTCTTCCACGCGCGTCAAGGAGGGCGGACACTCCTGTCCGCCTAACCGTGCGCATACTTCCGCATAGTCAAGGCTGACCCGAATTCTGATGCTCCTGAGTCTTTCTGATACCAGTTCCGCCACGCCTCTTGACAATATGCATGATTTTTGTTTCATTCATACGAATGAAAACACGCGTCACCATCACGCTTGAGCCTGAGGTGCATCGTCTCGCCAAACAAACCGCCCGAAAACGACGGACTACGGTATCCGGCCTGATCGCTTCCCTCGTACAAGCCGAGGCTATCCCGACAAAGCGGGGCATCGTCGAGGAAATGATCGGCAGCGCAAGTCTGCGAGCACCGGCCGCAGGCAGTGATCCTCTCTATGAAGTGCTGGTTGCCAAGCACCTCCGGTGATGAGGATTTTGATCGATACCGACGTCCTTCTTGATGTCGCCCTCGCGAGAGAACCCCACCTCGCTGCCAGCGTCGCCGTCCTCGAATGGGCGCAATCCGGGGGCGAGGCCGCCGTTGCCTGGCATTCGCTGACCAATTGCTCCTACCTGCTCAAGGGTGGCCGGTCCTTCCTGAGAAATCTTCTTCAGATCGTCGAGGTTCCAGACGTGGGGACAAGGGACGCAGAATGGGCAGTCGAATCCCCCATGACCGATCTCGAAGACGCCTATCAGGCTGCCGCCGCGCTTGCCTGGAAAGCGGATTTCATCGTCACCCGGAATCTAAGAGACTACCGGAAGTCTCCGGTTCCTGCGATTTCACCGGCGGCGTTTCGGAAGAAGGTGACGACGGGGTGAATGAGCGGTGACTACGGTACGCAATCATCGAGAAGCAACCTAGAGGATAGATAACCTGGTACCCAGAAATTAATCGTTCACTTACTTACGAAGGGCAGGAGCGACCGCTCTCTTCGCAACTCACACGAAGAACGACGTTCCTTGCCTGCGACAGCGAAGACAGAGGCAGGATACTTAACAAATCTTGACCTTTCCGCCCATCTGGAGTCAACTGCTCGACCGCTCCGCCCGCCACATGACTCCCCTCCAGAACATCCTCGCCACCTACCGCAGCAGCTCGATGACGGAGCGGGAAAAAGGGACCTACTTCGAGAAGCTGATCCTCACTTACCTGCGACACGAGGCCACCTACGCCGACCTCTACAGTGATGTCTGGCTCTACGGCGACTGGGCGAATTCGCAGGGGCTCGATGCCAAAGACACCGGGATCGACCTCGTCGCCAAGACCCGCGACACCGACGAGTTCCACGCCATCCAGTGCAAGTTCTACGCCGAGGACTATCACCTCACGAAAAAGGACATCGACAGCTTCTTCACCGCCTCGGGGCAGAAGCCGTTCACCCACCGTATCATCGTCTCGACCGTCACCGACTGGACCGAAAATGCCGCGCTCGCCCTCATCGGTCAGCAGCCGCCCGTGACGAGGATCGATCTCGTTGATCTCGAAAACAGCCAGATCGACTGGGCCAAGTACCAGCCCGACACGAGCGAGCCCGTCCTGAAACCCAAACACGGCCTGCGCCCGCACCAGCAGTCCGCCGTCACCAATGTGCTCCTCGGGTTCAAGGACGCCGAACGCGGCAAGCTCATCATGGCCTGCGGCACCGGCAAGACCTTCACCAGTCTCAAGATCGCCGAAGCCATCGCCGGCAAAGGCGGGCGCGTCCTCTTTCTCGTGCCCAGTCTCAACCTGCTCTCCCAGACCCTCACCGAGTGGACCCAGCAGAGCACGACGCCGCTGCACAGCTTTGCCGTTTGCTCCGACAGCGAGGTCGGGAAAATCAACTCCGCTTGCTATCGCGACCCGCATAGTGTGAATTATGGAATGCCAAATTCACTCGCTGCCTGATTTCCTTCCCCGGTGATACCCTATGCCCAGATACATCAACGCTGACAAACCGCGCCTCTGGAAACCCGACATTGCGGCTTCGGTCGATCAGTTCAACCAGTGGTTTATCCGCTTTGCACCGGAAACATTTCGGAACACGCGCACGACCACGACGGAAAAAGTCAAGCGGGCCCTCCTCGCCACCAATGATCTGCACAACATCACTCCCGCAGTGCTGAAAGCGAGTCCTGAAGTCATTTCCACCCTTCGTATGTGTACGGCCCCGCCGCTCGCCGTTGACCGCCTAATCGGTCTGGCGGATGTCAGCAAATCTTTGGTTAAATCCATGGAAAAGGGCAATCTCGCCTCGCAGATGATCGAGTCGGATCTGAGCGCCAATCTCACGAAAATTTGCGGTATTGTGGCCAGGCTTTTGGACAATGATATATTCCCGTGGCTCAGTGGAGCGAAATGCCGGAAAGCGACTTCCGTTGAGCGGGACCGTGCCGCGACTATCGTTGCAGATCGTTTGTGTAGT
>JAGPCC010000325.1 GCA_018058245.1 Verrucomicrobiales bacterium | reverse complement strand
GATAGGTCTATCCTCTCTCACCGATGAAAAAGAGATTTTCCTCCTGCTTTATTGGGATCGGCTCCCTTGCCGCATGCGTTCTTGCTTCCGACCATCGTTCTCTCGCCGCAGCAAAACCGAACGTTTCGCGCATTTTTGGCAAAATCCAGTTTGTCGACAGCTTTCCAGACTTCAAAGTGCAAGTCGTGGATTCCTTTCCCGACCTGAAAGTAAAGCGAGTCGCTTCTTTTCCCGACGGCCCCGGGAAGTGGCAGATCGTCCAATCTTTTCCCGATTTTAAAATTCAGATTGTATCCGCCTTTCCCGATTTTAAGATCCAGTATGTCGACAGCTTTCCCGGAGTCGCCCGATAGACGACCATTCCCCTTTCCTCTGCCCCAGATTCTGAGCGTCTTCCTCGTGATACTACTCACCGCCGCCGAAGTGCGCGCGAACGAACTCGAAGAGATTCCCGGCTGCTCCTTTGAACCAGCAGACTGGGCGGACGGCGACTCGTTTTTCGTGAAGCTACCGGGTGGCAAAAAGGAAGTCTTCCGCCTCTACTTTGTCGACTGCATCGAGATGTACGTAAGCGACGTCAGCGATGCCCGTAGGATCCGCGAGCAATCTCGCTATTTTGGGGTCGATGATGTGAAAAATTGCGTTGAGTATGGCAAACGGGCCGCTGAATTCACCGCCGCACAACTTCAGAAGCCCTTCACCGTCTACACCGCCTACGCCGAGGCCCGCGGACGCAGCGGGAAACCTCGCTACTACGCCATGATCAAAACGGCTGAGGGTCATGACCTCGCTCAACTCCTCGTCCAAAAGGGACTCGCCCGCACCTTTGGTGTCGGACGCGAGCTTCCCGATGGGACACTCCGCGACGATTGGGAATCCAACCTCAAGGACCTCGAACTTTCTGCGGCGATCCGCCGGATCGGTATCTGGAAACTCAGCAATCCCGATCAGATCGTAGCCATGCGCCAAACCGAGCGCGAAGAAGCCGCCGGCCTCGCCGCGATCGATGATGCCCTCTCGATTCAGCCTCCTGAAAGCCCCGTAGACGTCAATCGAGCGTCTCTCGAAGAACTCGTAAGAACGGGGCTCCGAGAATCACTCGCCGAGCAAGTCATCCGAAACCGCCCCTTCAGGAACATCGCCGAACTGGAGAACATCAAAGGGATTGGCCCCGTCACCATGACAAAGATCCTCCCGTTCCTCAAAATCGAGCCATAGGAATGGAGCAAACCCGTTCCTTGATTATTACGACAATCCGGCGTCCCTTTACCGGATATGGATCGTGAACAGAACCTCTCCCGCTTTCTCCAGTCCGACGGTCGCACCGTCATCCTGCCTCTCGACCACGGCATCGCGGTTCCTGTAGGCGGACTGGGCGACCCAATAGGGTTGATTGAGACACTCAACCCTGTTGTCGACGGTTATGTCGTCAATCTCGGTCTCGCTCTCGCTGCTGCCGACGTCTTGGAAGGAAAAGGCATCTGCCTCCGCACCGACTGTTACAAACCTCGCTTTGGTGACAATCTCGACGAAGGCAGCTACCGGCTCTACGGAACGGAGGAAGCCCTTGCGGTGGGAGCCCACGCCGTCATGAACATGCTCTATACCAACCATGCGAATGAGGCAGGCATGTTCCGCGAAGCAGCCGAATTGATCAGCGAGAGCATCGACACCGACATTCCCGTGATCATCGAGGCACTCCCGTTCGGGATCGGGCGTCCCGCGGACTACACATTGGAGAACATCGGTTTCACCATCCGCGCCACCGCCGAGATCGGTGCCGACATCGTGAAGACCGCCTTCCCCACTGGGGCAAGCATGGAAGAATTCCGCGAACTCGTGGACGCCTCTTTTGCGCCTGTCATCATTCTCGGTGGATCCGCCATGGGCGACGACGAAGCTCTCCTCACCATGGTAAAAAAAGCAATCGATGCCGGTGCCATCGGGATCGCCGTCGGGCGTAACGTTTGGCAGCACCCCACTCCCGCCAAAATCGCTGAAGCGCTGAACGCCATCGTCCACGACGAGTCCACCGTTGCGGCCGCCCTGAAATGCCTCTCCTGAGAGCTTTTGGTTTTACCCCAAGGTCTCGAACTTCCCCATGATCCTCCCCAGCCTGCAATACGCCGGACGTGTCCTCCGCACCGCTGACAAACGGCACCTCGGGAAATTCATGTGGAATTTTGGGGTCAAAGGGATTCGCTCGGTCAATCTTTACAAAAAGCGGATGAAAGAAGGGATCTATTTCCCTCCTTTCCTATACATTTCCATTCTCAACAGCTGCAACTTGCGCTGCCAGGGATGCTGGGTCGATGTCGACAAACCACAGGTGAAACTCCATCTCAACGATCTCAACCGGATCGTGAACGATGCCAAAGCCCATGGGAATTCCTTCTTCGGGATTCTCGGCGGAGAACCGTTCATGCACCCCGAGTTGCTCGATTTTCTTTCGGAGCATCCCGACTGCTTCTTCCAGATCTTCACGAACGGTCAGATGATCACGGAGAAAAAGGCGAAACAGCTGCGCCAGCTCGGCAACGCTACTCCGCTAATCTCCATCGAAGGCACTGAACTCGTCGCCAACGAACGACGCGGCGGGAAAGATGTCCTCAACCGCACCTTAAAAGGTCTCGACCACTGCCTCGAAAACAAATTACTCACCGGGGTCGCTACTAGCCTCTGCCGCACCAATATCGACGATCTCCTCACCGAAACGTGGCTGCGAAAGTTGATCGATCGTGGCGTTCACTACGCCTGGTATCACACCTACCGCCCCGTTGGGCCACAACCGAATGAGGATCTCGCGCTCACCTCGGAACAGGCCCGCCGCGTCCGTGAATTTGTCGTGAATATGCGTGTGAAGTTGCCTCTCGGCATCATCGACGCCTACTACGACGGAGAAGGCAAAGCCCTCTGCCCCATGGCCAACGGGATCTCGCACCACATTTCCGCGACCGGCGCAATCGAACCCTGCCCCATCATTCAGTTCGCCACCGAGAATGTCCGCGACGGATCGATTTATGAAACGCTTACAAAATCTGCCTTCATGAAGGATTTCCGTGAAACCGCCGCAAAACACACCCGCGGTTGCATCGTCCTGGAACGTCCCGACCTCGTGAAAGACTTGGCACTCAAACACGGCGCAACCGACACCACCCTCCGAAAGACCGCCCTCGCCGAGCTCGACGCGATGACTCCGCGGAATAGTCAGTGGATGCCCGACGGCACCGAGATTCCGGAAAAACATCCCGTTTATCGATGGGCCAAACGAATCTGGTTCAACGATTTTGGTGCCTACGATAACCTCGACAGCAAATAGCCTTCTGGCTTCTCGCTCAAAAGGCGCATGGCCGTATCGATGTGATTTTCTCTTTCTCCCCGTTTCATGCTGCCTTGGTTCCAGAACGACGCATTCCCCCTCTACCTCGCCCCCATGGCAGGGGTGACGGATCTGATTTTCCGTCGCATCTGCAAAGAACTCGGTGCCGATGTCATGGTCACAGAGTTCGTCTCGGCAGAGGGCATCATGCAGGCGGATGAGCGGACACGGATCTACACCGAATTCGACGACGAGCAGCGCCCTGTAGGTGTCCAGCTCTTCGGCGCCGACGGTCCCCGCATGGCCGAAGCAGCCAAAAAGATCATCGACTGGAAACAGCCCGACTTCATCGACATCAACTTCGGCTGCCCGGTCAAAAAAGTTGTTTCCAAGAACGGAGGTTCCTCCCTCTTGAGAGATTGTCCCGTCCTCGCCGAAGTCGCGTCGTCCATCGCCAAAGGTGTCGGAGATCAGGTCCCGGTGACTGCCAAGATTCGGATCGGGTGGGATCAAAATCTCATCAACGCGCCCGAGGTCTGCCACATCCTCGAAGACTGCGGAATGCAAGCGATCGCAGTTCACGGTCGCACTCGCGCTCAGGGGTACTCTGGAGAAGCCGACTGGAACGTCATCGATCAGTGCAGCCGCTCCGTATCGATCCCGGTGATCGGGAACGGCGACATCACTTCTGGTGCCGACGTCCAACTCCGGCGAGAGAGCACCGGGGTCAGCGGCATCATGATCGGGCGCTCTGCGATGCAATATCCCTGGATCTTTCGCGATGCAAAACGCTATCTCGAAACCGGCGAAGAACCCGAGCCTGTCTCCCCCGAGGAACGATGGTCGTTGATCCTCCGCCATGCGGCCCTCCTCATCCAATGGGGGAAATTCCCGACCGAACGACACGCGATGCAGGCTCTGCGCTCTCGTCTCATGGCCTACTCCAAAGGTCTACGACACGGAAAATTATTACGCTGCCGCTTTTCCACGATCAATTCACTGAGCGAACTCGAAGCGGTCGCAGGCGACTATCTCGATGGCACACTCGAAGGTGTCGACGAGATGGCGCTCTCCGTGTGATCGGGCGAGAGGTGCGGCGGAACCGACTCGAAGGAATAGACTCCCTCAAGACTTCGAGAGTCCCGAATCAGTTTCTCCAGATCGGCCAACATCCGCTCGCCTCGAGTCTTGCGGGCACGCATCTGGCGCAAGAATCGGAACGAGGCACGAGCCACCTCCGGCAGTTTCACCGCACCAATGAGGAGGAGAAGACCAATGCAAACACAAAAAAATAGTAGATACGCCGTAGACACGGAAGGCATGGTCATCAAAATGGGAGGGATTCGTATAAATTTAACAAATTTATATAAAATAGAAACATTTCTTTTTTATATTTAAAAATTTATTTTTCGCTCTTCTGAACCTTTCCGCTACGTGCCGGTTGAGCTTTTCCTCGTGTGCTCTATCGTATGGCCTCTTGTCAGATGCCGATGCTCGCTGTCATTTCTCCAGCCAAAACCCTGGACTTCGAATCCGTCTGCCCTCCCCATCAGACGAGTGAACCTGCTTATCTGACACAGTCGGGCATGCTGATCGCCACCCTGCGCAGCAAATCCAAGGCCCAGTTGCAAGCCCTCATGGGGATCAGTGAAAACCTCGCCGAGTTGAATCACCAACGCTATCAGGATTGGTCCCTCCCCTTCACAGAGGACAATGCCCGAGCTGCGCTCTTTGCTTTCAAAGGTGACGTCTATACCGGGTTCACCCTCGATACCTATAACCCAACCGACCTTCAATTTACTCAGCGGCACCTGCGTATCC
>JAGPCC010000084.1 GCA_018058245.1 Verrucomicrobiales bacterium | reverse complement strand
CCTTTCATGAGGGCGGTATGATACCCTTCGCGCAATCCCCGCGTGATGATCGCAGCCTCGACGGGACGTCCGTTCAGAAAACTGAGCTGTTGCCGTTTGTCGCTGCGCCCCATCCCGGGAGGACCGATGAGACCCCGGATGGTTACGTCTTTGTGGGTGGTCGGTTCGATTTCGAGGAGGCGTCCGGCGAGGTCCTCCCCCACGAGTCCGCCGATGCGCTCCCGCAGGCTGGTCGTAGCGGGGAGTTGAAAGGCCAGTCTATCGTCGCGAACGAGGGAAAAACGGATGTTCTCGTGAGCAATCGCCTGTGTCTTGATGACCTGTTCGAGATGGGAATATTCCGTGGTCTCGGTGCGGAGAAATTTTCGGCGGGCGGGGAGATTGTAAAAGAGCGAACGGACTTCTACCTGCGTTCCGGGCGGTTCGCCGCAGTCCTGTACGCTGACGATCTTGCCGCCGTTCACGATCACTTCGGTCCCGGTGAGTGCCTCTGGTTCGCGGGTCGTGAGCCGGAATTTGGAGACACTGGCGATGCTGGGCATGGCTTCGCCGCGAAAACCGAGGGTGTGGATCGCCCCGAGGTCCTCTTTGGTGCGAATTTTTGAGGTGGCGTTCCGTTCGAGACACATGAGCGCGTCATCGCGGTTCATGCCCGAGCCATCGTCCGTCACGCGGATGAGTGCGATCCCACCCCGCTGGATGCGGATCTCGATGTTGGTCGCGCCTGCGTCGATGCTGTTTTCGACGAGTTCTTTCACGACCGAGGCCGGGCGTTCTACGACTTCACCGGCCGCAACCTGGCTGGCGAGGGCTTCGGGGAGGAGGCGGATGTTTCCCATGACAGTTCAAAACCTGCAACTGAGGGCGGGGGAGGCGCAAATGCAACAGGGAAATCATTTGGGATTGCGCGTTCGCGACGGTATAGTGACAATGAGAACTGAAAGGGAAGATGATAGAAGTCACAGAATCCGCCGCGAGGCATTTACTCGGCCTGCTCGAGGAGAAGGAATACTCGCCTGCTGAGAAGGGGTTGCGCCTACTCGTCGAACGGGGGGGCTGCGCGGGCATGTCCTACGCGATGAAGATCGGAGAAGAGGCGGAGGGGGACGCGGTCTATGAGGGGCACGGTGCACGTGTTTTTGTCGACGCGGAGAGTTTGAAATATCTCGATGGATGTCACCTCGACTATGTCGATGCCCTGAACGATTCCGGTTTTAAGATCGAAAATCCGAATGCGGCACGGAGCTGCGGCTGTGGGACTTCGTTCGAGCCTGCAAGAGCAGGGGCAGAACCGGCCTATGATCCAGCTTCGATGGATGGAGAAGTCTGCGGAGGGAGCAATTGATTCAGAGCGGTCGAGGGGATTTTTTGCAAAAGGATGGAAACGATATCCGATGAAAGTGCTTTTTCGAGGCTCACCCGAGAGCAGGAGGAAGGGAGGTTCGTAAGCGGAAACATTGTTCTCTGGATCGCGGTGATCGCGGTGCTGATCGGCTTGAATTTTGCCTCTTGGTCTTTTTGCATGTGGGTTTTTGGTCAGCCGGAGCACCCCATGAACTATCATCTCCTCACCCGCCTCGAAAAACTCGAGCCTCTCACGGGATTTAAATCCGTGAATGTACCGAGGGGAAAGTTCTATTCCGCCAAGGAACTGTATGCCCAGGCCTATCCGTTCAGTGCTACTGAGCTGCGCGCATACAACGGGATTCTGAAACGCTATTATCTGAAGAACTACCACGAGCACGACGATGTGACGTTTCTTTCCGGTGATTTTACGGTCCTGTCGGTGCAGAAGATGAACGAGGAAGATGTCTTCCCCTCGGGATGGGTCATTCGCGGGCGTTCGACGAGCTTTCCCGATGCGATCCTCGATCTCGCTCTGCCGTCGCCGAAACCACCAGAGACTTTTCCTTTGCAACCGGGGCAGATCATCAAGGTCGAGGAATCTACGATGTGCGCGGCGGTGTTGCATATCGAGAGGGAGACGGATAGCACGATGATCTTTACGGCAGTGCCACTGGTGGGGCGTGATCCGGCCCATCCCGGAGCTTCTGGAAGTGACGGGGTCTTCAAGTTCGGTGAAGCCGCAGTCATCGAAGTGTGGCCGCCGCCGATGATACAGATCGAACCCGAGCGTTGGCCGATCAGTGAGGATCTCGAAGGCCCCGAGATAAAACCGGTCGCATACTCCCGCGAAGTTTCCGAAGAGTCGGAGACTCCGAAAAAGTGATCAACACTCGTCGGGATTCACGGGAGCGACGTAATCTGGGTAGCTCCGGCTGAGCTCCTTAGCGAGTTCGTCTGCCTTCGCTTGATTCCCGAGAGAGCGGTAGGCATTGATCGCTTTTGTGAGCGCCTTCGGGGTCACCTCGGGGTCCATGAAAATCTGGCTGACGACCAGATAATCACGGACGGCTTCTTCCAGATTCCCATTCGCGGCGGAAATGTCTCCGAGGATGATGCGGGCTTCGGCATTGGTGCGTCCCTCTTTCTGGGCGCGGAGGCTCTCTTGGGCGCTGTTCTTGGATGCTTCAAAGTCCCCCAAGCAGAGCTGGGCTAATCCACGATGGAGATAGGCTGCGGCCCGCTCGCTGGGACGTTCGGTCTGCGTGAGATAGATATCGTAGGCTTCGATGGTCTCCTTATGTTTTTTCAATTTCGACCGACACTCGGCCAGCAGCTTCCAGACGGATGCAGTGGTTTTTGTCGGATCTTTCGGATCGGAGATGAAAGTGAGAAAATACTCGGCGTCTTTGAAGTTATCCGCCTCGGCGAGCTTCCGTCCTAGATATTCAATGATCTGCGGCGGAATCGTAGGGCGCTTGACCGGGGTCGCATCCACCGCGACAGCGGGAACATTTTCGAGATAGTGACGGGTCTCTTTGGCGAGCTGATCGATCTCTTCGAGCTGGTACTGGGCGATGACGATGCGGAGAGTGGCCTTGTCATCGTATTCCGCATCCATCTCCCGTGCCTTTTTTAGCTCGACGAGGGCTGCTGCGAATTCTTCGAGGTCAAAGTGTCCGACTCCGATCCAATAATGGGCCTCTCCAGCGCCTTTGGTTGCGGGGAATTTGGCGAGCAGATCTTTGTAGGCCTGAATCATCTCAGGGATTTTTCGGAGATGGGCATAAATGAGTGCGGTCTGCTGGAGTGCGAATTCCAATTCGGGCGAATCCGGGTGCCGCTTGGCGATGTCGAGGTAGTCCCCGAGAGCAAACTGGTGGTCCTCTTGTGCCTGGTAGGCCATGGCCCGCTTGGCGAGGGCGGAGGAGGCCAGTTTGCTGTCCGCGTAGCGTTGAATAAAGCGAGAGAGGGTGAGAATGCCTTCGGACCGCTCGCCGCCTTCGACCTCTGCCCAGCCCTGTTTGTAGAGGCTGGCTTCGTGATATTTCTCATCGATGTTCCCGACGCGGACTTGCCGATAGGCTGCTGCGGCGTCTTTGTAATGTTTGATCGCAAAATCGGAACCGGCACCGCTCGCGGAGTTCTCCGCCTGGCTGAAGTGCCATTCGGCAGCCATGAGATAGGCCATGTCGATGAATTTGCTTTCGGGATCAATTTTGCGCTGTTGGTCGGCAAATCGGGCCGCTGCCGCCGGGAGGAGGGGATCCCCCTGCTGGTGCAGGATCTGGAGCTTTCGATATCCCGCCTCGCTTCCTTCGGGCCGATCGGGATATTTCGCTTCGACGAGTTCGTAGAGACGGCGCGCGGATTCGAGATCGCCCTTGATACGGAAGGAGTGGCCAACGATGAGGAGCATCTTGGCTCGGGACTCGTCGGGCGCGGAATAGGCCCCGCTGTTGTAGAGTCCGATGACTTTGTCGTGATCCCCGCGGGAAAAGGCATTAAAGATTGCCCCGACCTGCGCGAGAGATTTCCATGGACTGGTATCAGAAAAACGCATCGCTTCGGCGAGGAGTTTTTCGCTCAGTTCGGGTTTCCCCGCTTCGGCTGCCATGAGACCACCCCGGACGATCGCTTCTTCCTTGAACTCTTTTGTGGAGGCTGTCTGTGCGAGCACTTCAAAGCGCTCGAGGGATTTCTCGGTATCGCCCAATTCGAAAAAGAGGCGGGCACTTTCGAGTAGACAGCGCTCATAAAAGGGGTTCTCCGCAGCGGGTTTCATCGCCATGACCTGCTCAAACTCTTCGAGCGCGAGCTTCGGCTGGGCGGTGAGCTGGAGGCAGCGGCCATAGTAAAACCGGGCTTGGAGAACCGCTTCGTTATTGCTCAACTGCTCTTTCGCCACTTTGAAATACGCGAGGGCATTCCGATAGTCTTTTCCATTAAAACGCAAGACGGCAAGCCGGTAGGCCGCCGAACCTACAAATGATCCCCGTTTGTAGGTGGTGATCAGGTAGTTGAAGGTGGTGATGGCGTCTTCTAATTGATTCACCTTCAAATAACATTCACCTAGTCGGAACCAGGCAGTCTGGAGATTCGGACTAGTTGGTTGTTCTCGAATGAAAATCTGATACTGCTGCGCGGCGAGGGCGAACTGCTCTTTGCTGTAGAGAAGGTCCGCGTAGGAAAGGACGTCCTCTGGGATCGGTACCGCCTGGGTAGGGGGGAGAGGCTGCGCTGCTGGTTGGGCCAGTGGCGGGGCCAGTGGCTGGGCCAGTGGCTGGGCCAGTGGCGGGGCAGGAGCCTGTGCCCCCACAGGCGACGGGTGGACACCCGGAAAGATCAGGGTCGCCGCGAGAGCAAAGAGAGGGAAGTTGCTCCGGGAAAAGATCTGACGAGGGGGGCGGGACATTTCAATGGGAATGAGCAATCAGAGGCAGGTAGGTCACTTCTCCGGGCGGGTCGTGGCAAACGCGACGTTCCAGATGCCAGCCTTTTTCACATGATCGAGAACATCGATGATGGCTTGGAAGCTCGCTTCGGAAGAACCTCGAAGAATCACCGCTTGATCCGGGAAGGCTTCGGAGACAGCGACGAGTTTGGCGAGGAGCTGTTCCTCGGTCACCTCAAGCCCGTTGAGAATGACGGTGCCGTCCTTTCTCACGTTGATAATGATCTCGCCTGCTTGGCGATCTTTGTTCTCGGCCTCTTCCGCCGAGGGGACGGAAATATCCATATCTCGTTCGAAACGAGCCGATTGCCACGATACGATGAAGAAAATGAGAAGGAGAAAGACGACATCAATCATCGGAGCGAGCTCAAGCTCGGCTCCCTGTTGACTGTTGATTTCTCGAAATCTCATGATGGTGAGGGGACCGTTCCCGAATCAGAAAGCATTTTAATCCGAGTCACTGGTTTCGCGGCGCGCGCTGGCCCGGTAATTGGCTCGTTTGTACTGGGCGGCGAGGAGAGCCATGATGTGGGTCATCGCGGCTTCGAGTTCGGCGATCAGCTTCTGGACTTTCCCCCGGAAAAGAGAATAAAAAATGAGCGAGGGGATGCTGACGACAAGACCGGCGGCAGTCGTGACGAGGGCCTGGGCAACGCCGGGCGCAAGATCCATATTTTGAACGCCGCTACCGATGCTCTCAAACGCTTTGATCATTCCAACTACGGTCCCGAAGAGACCAACCATGGGTGCAACGCGACTAATGTCGTTGAGGTAACTGATGCGATTGTCGAGGATACTTGCCTGCCGCGTGCCCTCGGCCTCGGTCACTTCGCGGACTTCGTCGAAGCTGGCGGTCGGGTTTTTGGTCGCAAAGTCGAGAGTTTTGTAGACGATGCGGGCGATGCATTCGTTCTCCCGGTTGCAGACGGCGATGAGACCAAGGTAGTCCTGCTTCCGGATGAGCGCGTCCGCTGCGTTCATGAATTTGTCACTGACGACGGCTCCCTGACGAATCGTAAAGAAATAAAAGATCACGAGGAGCACGGCGATGAAGGAGAGCAGCAGCAGGGGGACCATCAGGAGCGGGCCACCCTCCATCAGGTAATCGAACATGGACTCTGCCGACGGGAGATCGAAACTCTCTTTCGCCGTAGCCTCTTCTGCATACAGAGGGACCGTCGTGAGGAGAAAAAGGAGAACTGTACTGAAGCGGTAATTCATCCGGAAGTGGGATTTTCTACAAGGATCGCATCGGAAACCGAAAAGAGGGCATCAGGAAAGAGGAATTCCTTGACCCCAACGCGGCTTGAAACATCTGGAGACCTTACGCTCTACACGCGGTCATGCAAACCTTCGGTCAGATAATCGATGGAAAATTGAAAGTTTCCAGTGAGCTATTTTCCGGTTTTCTTTAATATGGTAAATATGGAAATTTCATATTTTGCCTTGAAGTTAGTTAATTTTGCATCATAATTACGATAATGATAATTTCTGTAATTAATGAAGCTAAGAGGCTTCAGAGATCATCTCCTTTTGCCGCATGAATCAATTTGGAGCAGGTCCTTCGCAACCAGCGACGACGGAGACACTGTTTCCGGGGTTTCCTACCTTGGACTTGACTCGTCTCGCTGCAGTCGTGTTCCGGCGGCTTTGGCTTGCTGGAACCGTCGCGGCGGCGTTTGTCGGGCTTGCGATCTTCTACGTCCTTACCGCGACCAAGGTTTATCAATCTTCTGCGGTGATTTATGTCGATCCGAAGAATGACGGGGCCGTTTTTGATGGAATCAAAGGTGTGCGGCAGGCGAGCTGGGAGACGCTCGATGCTCTGAAGTCGATGGCTGACGGGATCCGAAACGGCACCGTGATCCTCCGTGTCGTGGACAAACTGAAGCTGCGGGAAGACCCAAGTTTCCTGCCAACGCGAGCAGCGGGATACAGTGATTCCGAACTCGTCGAAATCATCGGTAAAAACGTTACGGCGGACCTTCGTCGAGGCACTCGACTCATAGATGTCGCGGTAAAGGATCGCTCCCCCGAGCGCGCTCAGGCGATGACTGCCGCCTTCATTGATGAATTTCAGAATCTGATCCGCGAGCAAAACCAAAGTTCCGCGGAAAAATCACGGGCTACCCTTGAAGAACAAGCGGTCAATCAACTGGAACGGGTCAATCAGGCGGAGGAGAAACTCCAGGAGTTCCGTCGACTCCATTCGGATCTCGCTCTAAATGAAAAGAGTGACATCACCAACACGAAACTCGAGGATCTCGATAAACTTCTCAGTGGAGCAAGCAATGATGTTCTCCTGCGACGGGCCGAATTCGAGCAATACGAGAGCATCCCGAAGGAAGAAATCGAGCGAGTCCTTGAGATCGGGGAGCAGGGAGGCCAGGACCATATTCAGAAAATCCTCCTCGCGCGGAATCAGAAGCGGGCAGAATTTTCCCGAATCAAAGATCAATATGCCCCGTCTCATCCGACCTACCAAAGCTACGAGGGAGATTTAAAGGGCCTCGAGGAGCAGGTCACGCTCGTCGCCCAAGGCATCGGGGAGTCCATCGAGAAGGGGTATCATCGGGCCGTCGATCACGAGAAGAAGCTGCGCGAGACGGTGCAGGAGCAAAAGCTGAAGCTGATCGAGGTCGATGGTGTGATGAAAGAGTTCCGCACGCTCGCTCGTTCGGTAGAAGCAGCTTCGTCGACCTACGAACGTCTTCTTGATCGGATCAATGACACGGAAGTGACCGAGCACGTCGATGAGACAGTGGTAAGAACTTTCTCCGAACCGCTCGTCTCGTTAAAACCGGTTTCTCCGAAAAAGACAATCATCGTCGCTGTCGCTGGTGTCTTCGGGTCCATGGTAGGTTTGGCGCTTGTGACGTTATTGGGTTTGCTCGACCGCACTCTGAACAGTCGCAAGCAAGTCGAGTCCACCCTCGGGCTTTCCGTTCTTGCGGAGATTCCACGAGCGTTTGAAAAAAACTGGGAATTGGAAGATTCCATTTTTGTGACCCGCGACCCGGGATCTCTCGTCAGTGAGAGTTTCCGTTCGCTTCGGACCTCTCTCTCGGCCCATGCCCCGAGGAGTGTCATGATCACGAGCCCCTCCCCGGGAGAGGGGAAGAGCTTCTGTGCCGCGAATCTTGCCGTCCTTCAGGCCAACATGGGCTATCGGACGTTGCTGATCGATGCCGATTTTTGCCGCCCTCGGATGGCCTCGATCTTTATCGATCCGATCCGAGGAAAACCGGGAGAAGGAGCGCTCGCGGCACAGAATATGTGTCAGGAGACGGTCTTCAAAAATCTCTATCTTCTTTCCTGTGGCCGGTTCACGTCGAATACGGGAGAACCAATGAATAGTGAAATCTTTGCGCAGATGTTGAATGAGTCCTATGCCTCTTTCGATTGCGTCATCATCGACACCAGCCCGATCAACGTCGTCAGTGATGGTCTGACCTACTCCCGCCATGCGGACGCAGTCGTCCTTGTCGTGAAAGCCGGTGAAACAAACGCGGACTCTGCCCGTCGGGCAATGCGTGAGCTGCAACGGATGAGATCTGCCCTAGTGGGCACGGTTCTCAATGGAACGCAAACCATCAATGCCGCACAAGCCTCCTATGTAGAGGGAACCACGCGCGCCCTTACTACGATCGAGTCTCCGGAAGTCTCCCCTGCAGAGGTCAATTGAGACGGACCCGAATTGTCACCCTCCTATTTCATGAGCCAACTACCTTCCGCAAAAACGAAGTCACAAAAACTGCCTCTCCTGATGACGGCAGAGACTTCCCGCGCACGATATCATCGTCTGGTTGCGGGGGCATTTCTCGCTGATCTGCTGGCGGTTGCTTCAGCATTGCTTCTCGCTCAGTGGATTCGGTTTGAAACTCCACTCGCCGCATTTGGAGTTCCGGTGGAGGATCATTTCAGGGCAATTGACTACATTGGCCACATCTTGCTGGGGGTCGCGCTCATGATGGTGACACTAGCGAATTTTCGCCTTTACGCACGGGAGAACATGCTCTCGTATACGAACACTCTTCGCATCATCTTTAAGGCATCTCTGGTCTGGATTCTGACCTATCTCGCTCTGACTTTGATGCTGAAATTTGACCCTCCGATCTCGCGAGTATTTTGTGCGATTGGTCTAACGACTACCCTGGTGATCCTCCCGATCTGGCGTGGAATCCTCTGGCGGGTAATCAGTCGAAATGAAAATGCAAGCAGTCTCCGACAGCGGGCCCTCGTAGTGGGGTGGAGCAAGGACTTCTCTCGCGCCGTCAAAACGTTTACGGAAGCGCCCGACCGTCCTTTTGATATTGTTGGTGTGATCTCGCCGCCAGAGGGGGATTTTCAAGAGGAAGTTCCTCCTCATATGCCGGTCATGGGATCCTATCATTCGCTCGAGACCTTGCTCCAACTGCGCGTCTGTCAGATGGTGATCGTGGCTGACGATGCACTGAAGACAGGGACTCTGATGCACATTGCTGGTCTGTGTGAGAAGGAAATGATCGAGTTCAAACTCGTACCCACTTGTTTCCAAGTTCTTCTGAGCGGACTTCACCTGGAGTCTGTGGGCGGAATCCCCATCCTCGGGATTTCCCGTCTGCCACTTCATTCGACGGTGAACCAATATGTAAAACGATTTGTGGATCTCCTGGGTGGACTCTTCGGACTCTTTCTGGCAGCGCCTGTGATCGCTCTTTTTGGGATCTTGATCTACCGGGAAAGCCCAGGGCCGATCTTCTACCGTCAGCGTCGTCTTGGTGCGAATGGTAGTATCTTCGACATGGTAAAACTGCGGAGCATGAAACTGGACGCCGAGACCAAAGGCGTCGGGTGGACGGTGAAGGATGATCCACGGTGTCTGAAGGTGGGTGCTTTTATGAGACGGTGGAACATCGATGAAATTCCTCAGTTCTGGAACGTTCTCAAGGGCGACATGAGCCTGGTTGGTCCACGCCCGGAAAGGCCTGAGCTAATCGAGCAATTCAAGGAGGAAATTCCTCATTACAACGCACGGCATAACATCAAGCCGGGCATCACTGGCTGGGCGCAGGTTAATGGACTCCGGGGAGATACCGATCTTTCCGAGCGGGTTCGTTTTGATCTCCACTATATTGAGAACTGGAACGTGATCCTCGACTTTCAGATCATGCTTCTCACTTTTTTCAAACGGGAGGGAGCTTGTTAATTCGGGTTCTGTTTCCCTCAATGAGACTGTAACGTGAACTGGATTCAGCAGGCATTTGCCAACGATCAGGCGGAGATCGACGCACCTGCATCGCCCATGTTGATGTGGTTCCGGTTCCTCTTTGTCGGGTTTCTCTTTTCGTTTGTGTTCGATTACAAATCGCCGGATCTAAAGTTTGGTGCCGCCGAGACCGGTGGCTCGATGTTCCAGTATTTGTTTCTCGCATCGGCCTTGGCGACGGGAGGCCTTGCCACTTTGGTAGGGATTAGGCATCTTCTTGTTCGCCCTGGAGTCTACGTGGTGTTTCTCTGGTGGGGATATGCAGTCTTCAGTATTGCGATCGCCTTCCTCTGGGGGAATGAAATGGGGAGGATCTTGCGACTGGCGATCCCATTCCTGCTCGTAGGGTTCGGGATCAATACCACCCTAATTGTGGCGGCCAACGGGATGCGCCCTGGCGAAGCGGTTCGCTGGTTCCTCACTGCGGCGATGGTGAATGTGATCTGGCGATTTGGATTCGGGGCCCTGACTTCTGGACTCCCGATCTCGGAAATTCGTATGGAGGTGCTCAGTCCGGCGATGGGATTTCTCTTTGCCTGGGTTGGGTGTGCCTTTCTCCTCCGTCACCGGTTTTCGTGGTGGAGCCTTGTCATTTTCGGAATCCCTCTCGCTGTGGCCGCGATTTCGATCACTCGGAGTCTCGCTCTTCCGATCATGGTTTCCTTCCTTACTGGTTCGTTCTGCCTTGCTCTGGCGATCATCTGGCGCATGTACGATCTGCGCTTTCCCTTTCGGAAAATCGGCCCTCTTTTGATAACTGGCGGTGCGATGATTTTCCTGATCCTCGGGGTCGCCGTGATCCAGCCGAATCTCGCCGAGCGCTGGTACCAAAGGATGTTTGATAACCGAGGGGAAGGCGGCGCGACCAGCGAGGATCTTTCTTCCCTGATGCGCAAGGCTGAGGCAAAGTCGATGTGGGATATCCTTGCAAAAGAGCCTCATAGCTTCCTGTACGGGCGTGGCCTTGGGGCTTCCTACTATTGGGATGAATCCTATTTTCCGGAAATCTTTCTCGTCTACCCGGATGATCGGCACCAGTTTCCCGATGAGATTTTTAGCGCTGGTCACAGTATCTGGACCTACACCTTGTTTTCGACCGGCTTTATTGGGATCGGGCTCACCTTGTTGTCGTTTTTTGTTCCGATGGGACTGAGTCTGCACTCCGCCTATCTCAATTCCCGGACTGTGATGGGGCCGCGAGCTTGGGATTCGTTCCTTCTCTTTTTGCCTTTTATTTCCATGTGGGCAACCTTGAGTGAAAGTGTGACGCGGAATCCATTTGATGAACGATTCACGGGGGTGCTTTTTGGTTTCATGATGGTCCTGCCTCAGTTCTTCTACAATCGTGCCTACTACCTCGGATACCGTGAGGCTCTCGGACAGGACGCCACCCAGATTATTCTCGACGAGGACATCGCTGATGGATTACTCGACGATTTCTCGGCCGATGCGGTCACGGGGCGGAGGGGGCTCGGTGTGCCTCCGGTCAGTGGCGGGGGGCATCATCTTGTCGGATCGAGTTTTACGTTTGAAGCTCCGCAGGAAAACGAAAAACACGGATCATGACCTCAGTTACTGTTCTTATACTATCGATCGTCTTCTGGGGATGTGTGTTCCTCATTGGGCATACCTACGCATTTTATCCGATGCTGTTGAAACTCCTGGTTCGTGGGAAGGAACTTCCCGGGGAGCGGTTTAAAGACGACGATGCGTTCCCCGAAGTTGCGGTACTGATGGCCGTCTACAATGAGGAAGCGGTTCTAGAGACCACCTTGCGGTCGATTCTTTCCTCCGGTTATCCTTCGGGTAAAATGCGGGTCTTCATCGGGTCAGACGGTTCGACCGATCAAAGTGAACCTATCGTGAGGAGGTTTCAGGCGGAGTATCCGGAGTTGCATCTGACTGTCTTCGGGGGGCGCAATGGGAAGATCCGAATCATCAATCAACTGGCAGTCGAGGCGACATTGGGGTTCCGGGATCCGACCTCGGGAATATTTGTGCTCTGTGATGCGAATGTGAGTTGGGCTCCGGATGCAGTGAAAAACCTAACACGACACTTTGTCCGCCCCCAGGTGGGGCTCGTCGGGGCCGCCGTAAAAGATCGAGTGAAGGAGCATGTCGGAATCGGGGATGAAGAAGAAGCCTACATTGGACAGGAAAACCTCGTAAAATATCAGGAAGGAGTCCTCTGGGGAAAAGTCATGGGAGCATTCGGAGCGTGTTATGCGATGAGAGCCTCGCTCTTTTCCCCTGTGCCAGAACACTACATCGTGGACGATTTTTATCTCACTCTGTCCGTCCTCGAGAAAGGCTCGGATGCCATTGTCGATCTTGATGCGACCTGCTTCGAAGCGGTCTCGACAGACATCCGTGAAGAGTTCCGACGGAAAAAACGAATTGCGACGGGGAATTTCCAGAATTTCGCCCACTTCTGGAAATGGCTTCAGCCCTGGAACAGTGATTTTGCGACCAGTTTCGCCTTTTGGTCCCACAAAGGTCTGCGGTGGTGTGGGCCTTTCCTGCTAGCGGGAGCCTTTTTCTCCTGTCTCCTTCTCGCGATCCTCCAGCCCTTGTATCTTCTCCCGCTTGCGGGCTTCATGGGCACTTTTTTCGTGGCTTTGTTAGATCACTACATGACCAAACATGTGAAGCTCTTTCGATTTGTGCGATATTTCTACAGCATGAATGCTGCCCTTTTGTGTGGTTGTATCACCTTTTTGAAAGGAGTCAAAAACAGTGTCTGGGAGCCCACTCGGAGAGAGGGGATCACCGTGGAAGCTGGCCCCAACTCGGCACGGAAGCCCGCACCGAATCCGGCTCTCCTCCCTTCCAAATGAAACGACTCTCGATCCTGATCGCCCACCCGTGGATGGCCCGCGGAGGGTCTGAGGCCACCGCTATGTGGACTCTCGAAGCACTTCAGTTCGAGTATGAAATCACCTTTGTCACGGCTGCTCAGGTCGATTGGTCTGCCCTCAATCGAGCATACGGGACGTCGGTCGATCCGGATCGGATCCGTGTCCTGAAAGCTCCTGCTCTGCCTGGTGTCAACAGTCCGCTGCGACTTTCTCATCTCCAAGTGCGCTACTTTGAGCGATACTGCCACCGGATCGCACCGGACTTCGACCTCTCTCTCAGTGCCTATAATCCGATCTACTTCGGGAGACCGGCGATTCATCTCATCGGCGATTTCAGCTTCAGTGAAGAGATGCGAAAGCGTCTCTATATCTACGGAAAGGAGTGTTTCCAGCATCGAGACTCTTTGCTGCGACGTGTGTATCTGTTTGCCGGGCGACGGATGGAACGGAGGCGTCCGCCGCTTTCGGAATGGGGAGATCTCGTCCTCGCGAATTCCGCCTGGGCGGCGGAGCAGCTAGAGACTTATTTCAACGTGAACGAAGCGCCGATTCTTTACCCCCCTGTGATCCTGCCAAAAGCACCAGCTGACTCGATACGGGATCCGCTTGGATTCGCCTGTCTCGGGCGAGTGGTCCCGGAAAAAGAAATCGAGCGCATCGTCCGTATCCTCGGAAGAGTGCGCGAGCAGGGATATCCTGTCACATTGCAGCTCATTGGAAACCTCGATGATTCAGATTACGCGAGGAGCATCGCTCGGCTCGTGGAAAACAATCGTGACTGGGTCCATCCGACGGGATTTCTCGATCTTGCGGAAAAACAGGCCTTGCTCTCCCGGCAGAGCTACGCGCTCCATGCCTGCCGGATCGAGGCCTTTGGAATCGCCGTCGCGGAGATGGCATCAATGGGATGCATCCCGTTTGTGCCCGCGAGCGGGGGAGCGGGGGAGATCATCCCTTTTCCAGAACTCCAGTTTGACGAGGATGAGGAAGCCGTCGCAAAGATCATCGATCTCCTGTCATCGGAGAAGCGAATTCAAGCGCTGCGGGAGGAGATGCCGGGACTCGTGAATCACTTCGGACCGGTAAAGTTTATGGATCAACTGAGGGAACATGTGCTAGGCTTTTGCCGTTCCCGGGAGACCGCATGTTTATCCAGTTAGTTCAAAAATTTTTTCAGCGGATTACCGATCCTTTATTCTATCGGAAGAAGGCTCGGGATCTCCTTCGAGGGTTTCGCTCCTTTGATGATGAGAAAAAACAACTTCGACTGGAGAGCCTCCCGGAACTCAGTCGCGCCGTGGTGATTGTCGCACATCCAGATGATGAAATATTCTGCTCGGGACTGATTTGTGAAATCGCTCGTCGAGGATGTTTTGTCACCGTCCTGTGCCTTACTCGCGGCGAAGGCGGTCTGAGTGATGGCTACGATCGCGAGAAACTCGGTGAGATCCGTTCGCTTGAAATGCAATGTTCCTGTGACGAACTTGGCGTTTCGGAACTCGTTTTCCTTGGCCACATTGATCCGATTGCGAAAGGTTTTAAAGTCTACGCACCCGATGTCACGGTGGAAGCTCTCGCAGAGCAGATCCGGGAATATGTCGATGGCGTAGATCTCATCTTGTCCCACGGCAGCAGCGGAGAATACTGGCACCCTGCTCACCTCCTCGTTTTTAACGCCGTCAAACAAGTCGTCGAGTCGCTTGCTGGGCCTTCGCCTACTTGGATGACCTTCCTCGCGCGGCAGATCGGGCATCCCTTGCCCGATCTGGTGAATTGGGACGATCCGGCATTTCTCCGGGTGGATTGCACTCCCTACGATGCGGCTCGCAAGCGATCCCTCGAATGTCACCGCAGCCAACTCGGGCTCTTTGGTCGATTTGCCGGGGGAGATCACCACGATTTTATCCGGCTCACTTCGCGGGAGGCCTACGCCCTGCAAAAATGGGGCGCGCTACAAGTCCCGAAATCGACTGATAAACGCAAAGCATAAGGGGAGCAGCGATCCGAGCGACATTGCAAAATACCCCAAGGCAAAGCGGAATGGCATCGAGGCCGAGACTGCGATGAGGATTCCGCAGGCGAGGAGAACCGAGCCGAGAATGAAAATGCCGAGAGGAGAATATCGCCGATGGGCACCGAACGAATCCATGTGCTGCCGCAGGGGGTCAAAATACTGGTAGGCGATCACCGCCGCGAGGATAGGGGACAGGGACGAGTACTCGGCCAGAATTGGCATTGCGAGCAGCGCATTGTAGAGGGCGTGGGCAAAAACGACCGCGAGAAAGGAGACCAGAAACTCTTCCCAGCCTCGGAATCGACGCGACAACATTCGCCAGAGATAGTACCCCGCTACTCCGGTCAGGGAAAAATGGAGCGCATTGGCGGTGAGTAGCCTCATCCAGGGATTGAACGAATCGGAGGTAACACGGAAATAAAGAATGTTTTCCCGAAAGGCAAATCCGAGACCAACCATGCCTGCCAAGAGAAGCGCTTCGAGGGCCGTCCCCTTTTTTCGCAGGACAATCGCGAGGGGAAGGAAGCAGAGCAACTTCAGGGTCTCTTCTCGCAAAGCGATGCCCGTCAGGAAGTAGAGGAACTGGGCGAAGACAGTGTCATTCGGCTGAAAGGCATACTCGTTTGCCCCTTCCTGAATCATCGCCACATACAGCGTCAGCGTTGCACTGGCCATCCCGAGAGCGAGGCCGACAAAGGATAAAAGGAGCGATTTTCGGGATTTTTCGCGGAACGCCAGGAGAATGCCGAACCAGATTGCACAAGTGAAGATCGCGGAAAAGAGATACGGGGAAAACCGGATCTCCCACTGCGTCGCGAGGACAGATCGCGCCAATCCGAGATAATCCCGGGCGTAGGCTTCATACGGCGAAAGGGCATGGGACGGGAACGCCTCTCGAAAGCTCGGGTCTTCTAGGAGCGCCTTCAAATGGACCCTGTCCTCGTCGTAGCGAGCGAGGAAGACGGCACAACGGCGGGCATAGTCCGCTTCAGCAAACAAGGCGGCCTCGGCGAGATAATAGCGCATCGCCTGCACGGAATCCGAGCTATGGAATGAGAGATCGCCGAGAAACTCGTTCCGGTAGCGCATTGTCGGGGGGAATTTTTCCAGCTCCGCGATCGCCGTAGCGGGATCGTTCAGGTGCAATCCCTTCCACCACACCTTGATCAATGCGACCGAGGGATCCTGTCGCAGATCCTCCATCACTGCTTCGATTTCTTCACCATAGAAGTGTTCTGGGACATACTCCATCCAGCCGGTGCAAGTCCTCTCCTTGCTCCCGGAATCTTGAAGCCGGACTAGAGCGATCAAGCTACTCACATCCCCCGGTCGCATCTCTTCCAGAGAGGATTCATATCGGGCCAGCCTTTGATTGGTGGGAATCCAGGAGACAAAAAAGGCGAGAATCACCGAAACCGCCGTGATCACGAGCGCGGCTCGAAGGAGAAAATTGCGGTCCCGCGAGAGGCGGTAACGTTCGAGAGGAGGAGGTAGGAGCATTGGAGGGGCGACACTGTAAGACGTTTTCTTGTACCGACAAGAGTTGCCTTTTGTGATGCAAATCAGTACATTTCGACGCCATGAAACGAATCTCCTTGTTGATCCTGACTGCTGCCACCTCCGCGCTGACCTCTTTCGGGGCGGGGAAGCCCGAAATTCGCCTCGTCCCTCTCTATGAAGGGCTGGAACTAACAAGACCAATCTCCTTGCAGATCCCTGCGGGGAGTGAGCGCCGTTTTCTCGTTGAACAGACTGGGAAAATCAAAATCCTGCCCGCAGAGGGATCGGGAGGCACTTCAAAAGTTTTCTTTGATATGACCGACCGGATGCAGGTCGAAAAAGACTTCGAGGAAGGCCTCCTCGGTCTCGCCTTTCACCCGCAGTTCAAAGAGAATGGGCTCTTTTACCTCTCCTTCTCCCGCCAGGGACCGAAACGACTCGTCCTTGCGGAGTTTTCTGTGTCCAAGGACAATCCGGACCTAGTCGATCCAGAGAGTGAACGTGTCCTCCTCGAAGTCCAGCAGCCGGACTGGAATCACAATTCCGGTAACGTGTTTTTTGGTCCCAAGGACGGCATGCTCTATTTCTGTGTCGGGGACGGCGGTACCAAAAACGGTGTCTATCTGCTCTCCCAGCGACTTACCTGCTGGAATGGAAAAGTGCTGCGCATCGACGTGAATACCCGCACCGCCTCACGACCCTACGGGATCCCAGAGGACAATCCTTTCCTGACGACTCCCCTCGCATGTCCAGAGATTTGGGCCTGGGGATTACGGAACCCATGGGGCGCGGCGATCGATCCCGAGACAGGCCAATTCTTTCTCGCCGATGTCGGACAAGATCTCTTTGAAGAAATCAACCTCATCGAAAAAGGTGGGAACTACGGTTGGAATTTCCGCGAAGCGAGCCACGATTTTCCTTGGAGGCAGACCCTCATGGAATCCCTTGGTATGAAAAATGAAGTGCCGAAAGACGTGGTCTTACTCGATCCCATCCACGAATACAGCCGCGTCGACGGGCTCAGTATCACTGGCGGATATGTCTACCGAGGTCAGAAAATCCCTGCCCTTCGAGGGCATTTTCTCTACGGCGACTGGCGATTTGGTAATCTCTGGGCACTTCACTACGATGCAAAGACCGGGGCCGTCGTCAATCATCAGATTGAAAAACCCGCCGATCTTAGCAAACCAACGGTACAGCCGACTGGATTTTTCCCCGATGAAAAAGGAGAACCTCTCGTCCTCGACTGGCGTGGTGCCATCTTTCGGATCGCGGCAGCGGAATAGGGTTGAAACATCGATTTTGGGGAAAGAGTCAGGATTCGCTTGTAAATTTCCCTTGTCAAAGAGGCGAATCCGCGCAAATTAGGCCTCCGCTGTTCCCGGTTCCGGGTCGGCGGACTTTGGTAAAGCACCCGTAGCTCAACTGGATAGAGCACCTGACTACGGATCAGGAGGTTTGGGGTTCGAATCCCTACGGGTGCGCCAACCATGGCAATTTCGGTCATTTTCGATACGGCCTACCCGCCCCGGCATCAGGCAGTCCGGCTCCGAAACTGTTCCGGGGTGTAGCGCAGCTTGGTAGCGCGCGTCGTTCGGGACGACGAGGCCGCAGGTTCGAATCCTGTCACCCCGACTCTTTTGCAGAGCAAAAGTGCTGGGAGAAAAATACAGGATGA
>JAGPCC010000324.1 GCA_018058245.1 Verrucomicrobiales bacterium | reverse complement strand
AGCGAAAAGTGACGCAGCAAATCGTCCCCTTCGAAAACCCACGAAGATCGTAGCACCGTTATCGGAACTCCGTATTGCAACGCGTATTGCGCGGCCATCGTCTCCTCCATTACCTTGGAAAAAGCGTAATATCCGGGATAGGCGGTCAGGGGATGATTTTCATCCAACGGAATCAGTTGTGGATAAAACCAGATCCCGAGCGCGGCATCGCCGCCGAGCAGGATCACCTGTTTTACTTTGTGATGACGACATGCTTCGAGAATATGGAACGTGCCCTTCAAGCTCACATCAAAAAACGTATCCGAGTCCTCTTTGGTCGTCGCGAGATGCACGACGATGTCAGCCCCACGAACTGTTTCATGGACCGCAGCCGCATCGGTGATGCTCCCTGAGATCGAGACGATGCCCTCCCCTTCCACCGGAGTGCGGTGCACAAGAGCCCGCACTTGATAGCCTCGACCTGCCAAAGACGCCAAGATATGACGCCCCAATTTCCCGCCTGCTCCGAATATCGCAACTGTCTCACTCATCAGGCAAAACTATGACGCAGATCGGCTTTCTAATGATTGGCGTGAATCGCCAACCTTTTGTATTTTTCGGCCATGACAGAAAGGGAGAGAGCTCGGGAGTTTCAGGAAGCATTTTTTCAACGCATTGGCGGTGGGCTCCAGCTTTCCAGTCTTTTTGCGACACTACCGATGATCGCATTTCTCGCAAAAGACCGCGAAAGTCGCTTCGTTTGTGCGAATGCAAGGACACTGGAGATCTTCAATCTGGAGGAAGAATGGCAAATCCTCGGGCGGAGCGACCGCGATTTTTTCCCCCTTGAGATCAGTGCCGGCTTTGTCGAAGAAGATCAAAGAGTCATGAGCAGTGGCGAGACGCGCACCTACTATTCGCAGATGGTCCCGGATATCGGAGGGCCGCTGAACTGGTATGTTGTCTCGGTCAGCCCTCTGCGCGATCTCAGAGGAACGATCTGCGGGGTCGCGATCGCCCTCTACGACCTCCATGAAGTCGGTGGCGTCGCGCAACCATTTCAGCAACTCGAACCCGCCCTACGGCATCTCCATACCCGTTTCCGGGAACCGATGGAAACCAAGGAACTTGCCTCTTTGAGCCACCTTTCCGAAAGACAATTCACTCGAGTTTTCGGGAAACTGTTAGGGGAGTCTCCGATGCGTTACCTCATCCGGCAGCGAATCCGAGCGGCTTGTCAGGATCTCATCACGACCGACCGTCCCGCAGGCGCGATCGGTCTGGACTGCGGATTCTACGATCAGAGCGCCTTCACCCGCGCGTTCCGAACGCAGACGGGGCTGACGCCGTTGCGATACCGTCAGCAGCACATCGGGCGGATCGACGAAGACCGCAAGGGACTTACTTCGCCTCGATCCACTGCATCGCGTCGATGACCACGTGTCCGTCGGTCCCGGCATTACTGACCTTCACACTGACCGTCGTCCCGGCGGAAATTTCGTAGACCCCGAGTGACTCAAAAACACCGTCCGACGGAGCTTCTTTTTGATTGAGGATGAGTTTTTTCACCTCATCGCCGGACTGAATTTCGACGGTTACTTGCGAGGCGCGATTACTATTCGGAGGGTAGGCAAACCGCACCTCGTATCGACCGCTTTTTTCCATCTTCGTTGAAAAAGTCGCGCTTGCCGTTCCTTTTCCGACGTTGCCATCATGACGATAGCCATTTCCCACAAAGTCTTTTGCAGAGCCACTCTGGACCCAGCCTCCCTCGAGCACTGCGGCGGCATCATCTACCACGATGCCCGGAAGGCTCTTCGGAGAAGTCCCCTTTTCTCCGTGGGTCGGCCCGTCATACTGGAGAACCTGCCCCTCGGCGAGAAGTGTCTCCCGCAGTGTTTTGTAATCGACATCCTGAACAGGAATTCCGCCATCGATCGCCATCACTGCAGCCGTAGCGGCGCTTTGCGCAAGGATCATGAAGACAGGCTCCATGCGGATCGAACCAAAGGCAATGTGAGAACTGGAGACACAAACAGGCACCATCAGATTACTACACTGCTCCTTTTTGGGGACGAGGGAACCATAGGCGATCTCATAAGGACCGTTCGTACTCACCCCGATGTCTCCTTCGTTCTGCACAAAACCATCCGAGGTAATGTGGCGCTGCACATTGTGTGAATCGATCGTGTAGGATCCCATCCCGACGGAGTCCGGTGTTGGTTTCTTTTTACGCAACTCATTCTCGGTCATAACAAAAGCACCAATCATTCGACGGGCCTCGCGGATGTAGAGTTGATGCGACCAGTTTCCGTTGTCAGTGAACTCATCTTTGGGAAGCCCCCACCGCTGCATCTCCTCCTGCACGTCTTTTGGTACACGGGGATCATGAGCGATGAAATAGAGCCACCCCTGCTGGTAAGTGACATGCTCTTGGATGATCTCGCGGCGGCGCTCGTAGGAAGCCTCGGGATAGTCGTAGTTGTAACCGATGTTATCGGTGCTAAAAGGACCGTGATTGTTGGTGTCAGTCTTATGATTCGGAATAGGGTCGAACTTTCCAAACGTCTCACGCCAGCCTGCGTCGAAGATGCGAACGAGCAGCTCGTACTGTTTCGGATCGTACCCTTCTGGCTTCGGAAACGGGATACGATTCTCGGGGTGGTCGGTGAGGCACATACGAAAACAATAGGCTTGGACACGTTTATCGCCCTCCCCTTTCACGCCCGGATCTTCTGAGCTTATGCGAGGGAGAACTCCGCTGTTCGGGTCTCCCGGCACGACGTAGGGACTAATCGGTGAATCGATCGCACCAAAATGATGCCGGTGATGCAGTATCCCGACCTGTACTCCATTCCACTCTTCGCCATAGACCGCGTTCGCCTCCCGCCCGACGTGGTAGTCGATCCCCGCTGCGGCGATGAGATCCCCCTCGTAGGTTGCATCAAAGAAGATCTTCCCCGCATAAGTCTTACCGCTCAGGGTCGTGATCGATTGGATTTTTCCGTCCGAGAAATCCACACCCTTTTCCCGATCGAGCCACTCATCGCGGTGTACTTCCAGATCGAATTCTTTCACATATTCCTCGAAGACCGCCTCGGCAATGCTTGGTTCAAAAATCCACATCGTCTTTTGATCCCCGTCGATCGCCGCAGTCCCCTGCCCTTTGCCCCCATATTCCTCCGGCTTCTGCCACTTCCAATTTTCCGACTTTTGGTATTGCTTCCAGACACGATGATAGAAATCTCTCGCAAGTCCGCCGATCACCGCCTTGTTTCCCGTATCGGTCCAGCCGAGACCACCACTGGAGAGCCCTCCGAGATGTTTGTCAGGACTGACGATGACAACCGATTTCCCCAGTTTTTTGGCCTGAACCGCAGCGACCACGGCGGCGCAGGTGCCTCCGTAAATGACGATATCGTGCGCTTTCTCCTCCGCCTCAAGCGGACAACAGACTAGCGCAACGAGGAGGGATAGGGCGATGAGGGAGGTTTTCAGGGAACTTTTCACGCCAGAAGGGTAACGAGTCTACGAGTGAAAAACAAGTTCCCAATCTGGTCCGACCATTTTCTGATCCCTCGATTTTTCATTCCCTTGCGGTGCGGGCGAAGGAATCCTTTTTGGGAATTCGATTTGGAAAATGTGAGATCCCACTCGAAGCTGGCATCATCATGGAAAACAAAAATGTTCTCGGCGGACCGCTCATCCCGTGCAGTCTTGATCCTCTCACCGGATTCTACCGCGACGGAAAATGTCAGGTTGGTCCCGACGACCACGGATGCCACGCCGTTTGCTGTGTCGTGACAGAGGCATTTCTACTTTTCAGTCAAACCTCTGGAAACGACCTCAGCACACCGATGCCCATGTTTGGATTTGCGGGACTGGTCCCCGGAGACCACTGGTGTGTCTGCGCCGCACGATGGAAAGAGGCCCTCGATGCCGGCTACGCCTGTCCCATCGTTCTCGAGGCTACCTCCGAAGCGGCTCTGAAGTATGTCTCACGAAGCATTCTCGAAGAGTATGCCCTACTCGAAGAAGAGGAGTAATAAGACCGACTCGACCCTCTCTGGTCCGCGAGGCAACCCTCTTTCCGTATCAGCGCCCCGCAAAAGGCCTTCACCCCAAGTCGACCGCTTTGCGCATTGCCGAGATCGTTGCAGCGCAGGCCGCGTCATTCTCAAGAGCGTTGAGTACTTTATTAAATGGCTCTGCGCGGACCGGACCATCGTAGCCGATCTCGCGAAGCGCCGCGAGGAAAGGAGCCACCTCAATCACCCCCGTTGCCGCCGGAAGTTCGCGGGCATTATCCATTTGCGCCTCTTTCTCCAGACCCGTCGGCGCATCATTCAGATCGACACTGACGATATCCTGATTTTTCAAAGTGAGCAGTTCCTCCACCGTATCGCCCGCCGTCCACCAATGCCACGAATCGAGAATGTGCCCGACATTGCCGGTTCCGATCTCCGAGATGAGTTCGCGGGTCTCGGCAAAAGTATGCAAAAAAGGATACCGCTGCCCGACTAGAAGGGTTTGGGTCCCGACATATTCCAATCCGAGATTCAGCCCGTGGCCACCGAGGATTTTCGCGACTTCGCGGAGACGACTGACGTGCTGATCGAAATTCTTCCGATACGTCAGTTCCCCGTGGGACGGCATCAACCATGTGCCCATACGGGTCACGCCGACCTTTTTCAGCGCTGCCGCGATCGTCGGCAAGCCGACGAGTCCTTCCCGAAAGAGCGTCTCGTCCTTTCGAAAATCGACCGGCAATCCCGCCGCCGCCCAGACGAGTTTTTTCGTCGCAAGATCGGCGAGAGTGTCCTCCAACTGTTCCGACGACATCGTTGCGAATTCGGCACCGCGAGGTTCGACCGACTCAAAACCATGTCGATACGCCAAATCGTTCAGTTCCCGCTGGCTCTTGACGCTCACCCCGATGCTGCCGGGTGTGAGAGCAAGCGTAAACTTTCGGCCCGACACGGCTTCGACGCCGAAGGAAGTAACCGCAGACAAAGAGGGCAGTGCCGTAGCCACCAACACCGAGGAGTGAACAAAATTTCGTCGATTCATGAGCAGAGATTTGCAGGACAAAGAAGGAAGGTCAATGATTTTGGGTTCGAAATTTGAGTAGAGTGCGCTTACCCCTTACTCCTTCCCTGCCAGCTCTCAGTGAAGGTGACCTATACAGTCCAGAAGGGGGAAACGACGGAAACGATCGAGGACAGTGTGCGGT
>JAGPCC010000083.1 GCA_018058245.1 Verrucomicrobiales bacterium | reverse complement strand
TCTCCGAGGAGGGGAAGAAGCAGGTTTCTGCTCTCATCGCCGGATACATGGGCAATGCCCAACTCCTGCGGGAGGCGTGCCTGGAGATCGGACTTCCCGTTTTCGGCGGGATCAACGCCCCCTACGTCTGGGTCGGCTGTCCCGAGGGAGTGAGCTCGTGGGACATGTTCGACCGCATGTTGGGGCAGGCAAATGTCGTCATCACCCCGGGCTCCGGATTCGGTGCCGCCGGGGAAGGGTATTTCCGAATTTCCGCTTTCAATACGCGAGAGAACGTCGAAGAAGTCTGCCGCCGCATTAAAGAGAATCTCGGCTAATCCCCTTTCCTCCCCTCCCCCCTCTTCCCTATGTCCGAACCAGACGCCGACACCACCGACCCGGCGATTCACAATCTCGCGGTGCGCCCGCTGCGCCCCGAAGACGCAGCCGACATTCGTCGGATCTCGGAAAAACTCTATGCCCGGATCAACTCGAGCTGGAGCGAAGCCTCGTTCCTCAATCTCTTGAGGATTTTCCCGGAGGGACAGATCGGGGTCGAAAACCACGGGAAGATTGTCGCGTTTGCCTTCGCTCTCATCATTGACTACAAAAAATTCGGTGACAATCACACCTACAGCCAGATCACTGGCGGATTGACCTTCTCGACCCATGATGCCGACGGCGATGTCCTCTACGGCATCGAAGTATGCGTGGATCCCGACTACCAGGGACTCCGCCTCGGTCGTCGTCTCTACGATGCGCGCAAAGAGGTTTGCGAACAACTCAATCTGCGCGCCATCATTGCCGGCGGTCGGATGCCGAACTACATCAAGCACAAGGACCTGACACCGCGACAATACATCGACGGAGTGAAACGGAAGGAAATCTATGACCCGGTCATGACTTTCCAGTTGAGCAACGATTTCCACGTCAAAAAGGTACTCACCAACTACATCAGTGTCGATACCGAATCGAAGGCCTACGCAACCCTGCTCGAGTGGAGTAATATCTACTACCAGCCAAAAGAACAGGGGCTCGGAAAACGATCCTTTGTCCGTCTAGGGGTGGTGCAGCTGCAGATGCGCAGCATTCCCAGCTTGCAGAATTTCTTTGATCAGATCGAGTTCTTCATCGATGCCGTGAGCGGCTACAAATCTGATTTCATCTGCTTTCCAGAGTATATCAATGCACCATTGATGGCTCCGTTTAATGGCGACGGACCCGCCGGAGCGATCCGCAAGCTCGCGGAACTAACGGATGAGATTCGCGACTTTTTCATCCAGAAAGCAGTCGAATACAACATCAACATCATCACCGGGAGTATGCCACAATATCGTGACAGCCGACTCTACAACGTAGTCTACCTTTGTCGGCGTGACGGCAGTTACGAGAAGCAATACAAGATCCACATCACCCCGAGTGAAGAAAAGGACTGGGGCATGGTCGGCGGAGATACGGTGAACGTTTTTGACACCGACGCAGGCAAGGTCGCGATGTTGATCTGTTACGATTCCGAGTTCCCCGAACTGGGACGGATTCTTGCGGACAAAGGAGTGCAGATTCTGTTTGTACCGTTTTGCACCGACACCTCGACAGGCTACTACCGGGTGCGCTATTGTTCCCAAGCCCGGGCAATCGAGAACGAATGTTATGTCGTCATCGCCGGTAGCGTCGGGAACCTCCCCGGGGTGGTCAATATGGACATTCAGTATGCCCAGTCAGCAGTTTTTTCCCCGAGTGATTTTGCTTTTCCGAACAAAGCCGTCGTCGCCGAGGCGACCACAAACACCGAGACGACGCTCATTGCCGATGTCGATCTTCACGATCTCACCGACCTCCACAGCTACGGAAGTGTGCGGAACCTCCGGCAACGCCGCAAAGACCTCTACCGGATCGGTTGGAAAGAAGGGGAATCCCCCCTCTGACGTCGTCGTCTCGCGACGGGACGTTTTCCCACCATCCCGCCAGACAATAGGAGTTGCTTCTCGCTCCACTTTCCGGCAATTTTGCGACTTCGCCGCCGATCTGCTTCCCATGAATCACCGATTTCTCTCCGCTTTCGCCATTGTCTCTTTTGCCTTCACCCTGTCTATCGATGCACAGGAATGGTCCCGTTTCCGCGGCATCGATGGAAGCGGCATCGGAAAAATGGTCGGTCTGAAGAATCAGATCACACCACAGGACTACGCGTGGTCAGTTCCGCTAGAGGGAGTCGGCCACTCTTCCCCGGTGATCTGGGGAGAGATGCTCGTTCTGACAATTGCCGATGCCGATGGCAGCAACCGGAGAATTGAAAGTTTTGACGCCACCACCGGAACCAGAAAATGGGCTTGGTCCGAGAAATTTGCGGAGCACAACTTGCACAAGTTCAATAATTTTGCCTCCTCCACTCCCGTTCTCGACGCTGACCGAATCTATGCGCTCTGGGGTTCGGGGGAAAAGACCGAAGCCATCGCGCTGGATCACGGCGGCAAGCTCGTCTGGCAGCGCGAATGGCCAGAGTTCACCTCCGACCACGGTTTCGGCACCTCTCCCATCCTCTCCGACGGGGTTCTCATTCTCCATACCGATTCCGTGGAAAAGCGGAAAAGCCTCGTCATGGGGCTCGATCCCGCGACGGGAAAATCGCTCTGGGAAATCGAGCGGATCACACCGCCTGGGGAAGAGAAACACCTCACGGCTTACAGCACTCCCGCGACGCTAAAGGTCGATGGGAAGGAAATCGTAGTCGTCATGCAAACGAACGATGGATGGAAGGGGCTCGAACCAAAAACCGGAAAAATTCTCTGGAGCTACGACGGCGAATACACCCAACGCAGTGTCGGATCCATCGCGACTGGTCGCGGCCTCGTTTTTGCCACGGTCGGATCCGGTGGCCAGGGTCGCCAGGCGACTGCCCTGCGGCCCACGGCCACGGGAGAACCAGAAGTGGCCTTCACCCTCGGCCTCAGCGACGGACTCGGATATGTGCCGACACCTCTCTTCTATGAGGACAAACTCTACCTCTGGGGCGACGGCGGCATCCTCACCTGCCTTGATGCCGCGACGGGAAAGGGCGTCTATAAAGAACGTGTCGGAGGAAACTTTTTCGCCTCCCCGATCGCCGTCGATGGCAAAATCCTGAACGTCAGTCGGGAAGGGGAACTCGTCATCGTCGATGCCGGAGCCGCTTTTACAATTCTCGGGAAGAGCACGCTCGACAGCGGCACCAGCGCCACACCCGCCGTGGCAAATAATCACCTCTATCTCCGGACCGAAAAGAGTCTTGTCTGTATCCCCGGCTCGTGAGTGGTGATGCACGTCCTTCCGAATAAGTCAGAACTGAAGTCGTGGCTGGGCGCGAGAAGCCGACCGCGACGAGTCCTCGTTCCGACGATGGGCGCGCTCCACCGTGGACACACTAGCCTCATCGATCAGGCGAAAGTAGAAGCGGGAGAGAACGGCGAAGTCATCGTCACGATCTTTGTGAATCCGGTTCAGTTCGGACCGAACGAGGATTTCGCGGCCTATCCGAGACCTCTTGAGGCTGATCTTGAAAAATGTCGTTCCCATGGTGCCACTGCCGTGTTCGCGCCTCAGGTCAGCGAGATGTATCAATCGGACCGCTCCATCCTCATCACCGAGGACCGACTTTCCGCGAGTCTCTGTGGTTCCAGTCGGCCCGGCCACTTTGACGGAGTCTGCACGGTCGTCGCCAAACTGTTTCACCTCACGCAACCGGAGAGCGCGATCTTCGGAGAAAAGGATTTCCAGCAACTCGCGGTGATCCGTCGACTCGTGAGAGATCTCGATTTTCCGATTCACATCCTTGCCGGAGCCACCGTTCGCGAAGAGGACGGTCTCGCTCTCAGTTCGCGAAATGTCTATCTCAGCGCAGAAGAACGAGCACAGGCACCCATTCTGCAACAAACCCTCCGCAGCGTTGCAAGCGACATTTCAAACGGAACGATCCGAACCAAACGGGAGGCAGCGGAACAGTTTCGGGAGAAATTCGCTCCCGCAGTGCTCGGGCGACTCGATTATTTTGAGATAGTGGACTCCGCGACACTTGCTCCCATGGACAACATTGGCGAGGGCGATCCCCGCCTCATTGCCGCCGCATTTTTTGGAAAAACACGGTTAATTGACAATATTGGCGTCTCCCAGGCCGACAACCACGTCGATCCGGTGAGTTAGCAGTTTACTTTTCCCCTCGTATCGTCGTAAAGAGAATCAGTGAAAACCTACGACTTCATCGTAGTCGGGAGCGGAATCTCCGGACTGAGCTTTGCCCTGAGAGCCTCGAAACACGGGACTGTGGCCATCGTGACAAAACGCGAAGCCGCGAGAACGAACACCGCGTGGGCGCAGGGCGGCATTGCCTGTGTCCAGAGCGACGATGACTCTTTTGATCGACATGTCGCGGATACGCTCGATGCAGGCGCGGGCCTCTGCCCCGAGCCCGTCGTCCGCAAGATCGTCAGCGACGGTCCCCATGCCATCGAGGAACTGATCCAATGGGGTGTGGACTTTGACGGGACCGTCTCTGATGGCGGCGGTGAGACCATCGACCTCGGAAGAGAGGGAGGCCATACTCGCCGTCGTATTCTGCATCACAAAGACACCACCGGTCGCGAAATCGAAACCAAACTGCTCGCCGAAGTCCGCGATCATTCCAAGATCGACCTGTTCGAGCACCATTTTGCGATTGATCTCATCACCACTTCCAAACTCGCTCTCGAAGGCCCCGATCGGTGCGTCGGCATCTACGCGCTCTGCGAAGAGACCGGCATAGTGATCACGATGCGCTCAGATCGTGTCTTCCTGATGACAGGGGGGAGCGGGCGCGTCTACCTCTACACCACCAACCCGGACATCGCGACCGGGGACGGGGTGGCGATGGCGTGGCGAGCTGGGTGTGAGATTGCGAACATGGAATTTGTGCAATTCCATCCCACCTGTCTTTATCATCATACCCTGAAGTCCTTCCTCATCACCGAAGCAATGCGCGGGGAAGGAGCGGAACTGATCGATAAAAACGGACGCCGTTTCATGAGCGAGTATGACCCGCGCGGCTCACTCGCACCGAGAGACATCGTCGCGCGGGCGATCGACCGCGAGATCAAAAAAACCGGCGACCTCTGCGTCTTCCTCGACATCACCCACAAACCCGCCGACTTCATCCGGGATCGTTTCCCGAACATCTACGACACCTGCCTCGCGGTCGATATCGACATCACCAAACAACCCATTCCCGTCGTTCCCGCCGCCCATTACCAGTGCGGCGGAGTCAAAACCGACGTGAACGGAGCCACCTCCCTCCAGGGTCTCTGGGCGGTCGGTGAAGTCGCCTGCACTGGGCTCCATGGAGCGAACCGGCTCGCGAGCAACTCCCTCCTCGAAGGAGTCGTCGTCTCCAAACTCGCCCTCGTCGACTGTCTTGAGAAGATCCCCCTCGCCGCACCGGATACCGCCTTCCGGCTCCCCGAATGGGAATCAGGGGACGTCACCGACGTGGATGAACTCGTCGTCATCTACCACAACTGGGACGAAATCCGCCGACTCATGTGGGATTATGTCTCCATCGTCAGGACCAGCAAGCGGCTCCAGCGTGCTGCGACCAGGCTTCAGAACCTGCAACGAGAAGTGCAGGAGTTTTACTGGAATTTCCGGGTCACCTCGGAGCTTCTCGAGTTGCGAAATCTCGTCGATACCGCCAGCCTCATCGTCGAGTCCGCCGCCAGTCGAAAAGAAAGTCGCGGCCTGCACTACACCCTCGATTATCCCGAGCGCGACGACGTGAACTGGAAACGAGACACCGTCCTGCGGAAATAGCTTTTTTCTCCGTGATTCACGCTAAGCGGCTTGTCCTAGGCCAGCGACTCCCGGAAGCCCTTCCGCTTCTCGTCCGCGAAATTTAAAAAATTGGCCTAAGAATGTCTTGGTTCAATTCGTTATATAATTTACATACACTTACGAATTTACTGGAATTTTTTTAAAATTAAGTTCACTCTTGCAGAAGTTTTGATAGAATCCGTCCTCTCCGTGAGCCGGAGACTTTTTTCAATCGTAATAGGTCACTAGTGAAAGCCGTCCTTCCCATCTTCTGCCTCCTGTCCGTAGTGACCTTCCCCAGCGAAGTGTACTCCCAGAACATTCAGGCTACTTCCTTTTCCGGAAATCGATTGGCCGCGTCTCTTACGACAGAGGCCAGCAACGCGGGGCTCCTCCCTCTCGCAGCCGTAACCAACGAACACCTCATTCCCGGTTCGTTCCCGATCTCTCTCCCATCGGAGTCACTCCCCAAGGTATTTGCACCGTCCCAACCCCGCACCGTTTATACACGCTTCCCGTGGAAACGGAACATCATCACCACCGTCTTCTGGGTCGGTGAAACTCCCACTCAGAACAACCCCACTCCAAATACCGTGAGTGCGTGGGATCGGAAGTGGACCTCGAATTTTGGTGGATTCGACGATCCCAAGGCGAGCGCACGCGAAGGTTTCCTCCCGAAGAAATTTACCCCTGGTCAAAATCCGTTCTACTTTGCCCTTCCCTACAACGACATCTCCCGAAATGGCACCAAAGCCTCCGCCCGTGCGATGGTTCCCTGGTTCGACAAGACCTACTACCGCAGTGGTCGCACCGTGTTAAAAGGTCGCTGGATCGCAGTCCGCAAAGGCGACCAAATCTGCTACGCCCAGTGGGAGGACGTCGGCCCATTCGAGACCGACGACTGCGACTATGTCTTCGGAGAGAAGAGGCCCAAAACATCTGGGAACGGCGGAGCGGGACTCGATGTATCCCCTGCCGTCCGCGACTTTCTCGGATTCCCGAGCGGCCATGACCTCGTCGATTGGCGTTTTGTCGATATCGATGAAGTTCCCGACGGACCTTGGCGACAATATGGGTCAAACAACCCCTTCGCCAATGCCACACTCACCGAGAACGGGACCGCCACAGACTCCGAGAGCATCTTGAAAGTGCGTGAGATCCGCGACCGCCTCATGGTCTCCCGTGATCTCCCCACCGAGGAGACGACGACCACCGTCGAGGAACGCTGATCCTGGTTCAAGGCTCCAAGTGCCAGTAGCCCCACTCGACTGAGTGGCGCTTCTGCGCCTTCCGATGGGATAGGATTGACATCTGCGGAGGAGTTCCTCAATCTCGCGATCGATGAATCCATTTCTGATCCCCACCCTTTTCGTTTTCTTGCTATTGAGTTCCGGGGCCTCCGCCCAGAGTCCGCTCCAGACGAAAGATGTCACCTTGGCTCCCCCACAAAACCTCAAGACAAAACTGGCACCGGGATACTCGATACCCCTCATTGATATCAGCGGAGAAGCGGATCGCCAGGTGATCGTAGATCAGGAGAAAGGCCACTATCTCGGGCATCCCACCACCGTCCTGCTAGAGGACAATCGAACAATGCTCACCGTCTATCCAAAGGGTCACGGACGAGGAGCAATCGTTTACAAAAAGAGCATCGACGGAGGCCTCACCTGGAGCGAGAGGCTTCCCACTCCAGATTCTTGGAGATCCTCCCTCGAAGTCCCCACCTTGCACCGCGTCGTAGATGCAGCAGGAAAGAAACGCCTCCTCCTCTTCAGCGGCCTGTACCCCATTCGCATGTCGGTATCCGACGATGATGGTGCGACCTGGAGCGAACTACAATCTATCGGGGACTTCGGCGGAGTCGTGACAATGTCCAGTCTCATGGAACTCACCACCCCCGGACACTACCTCGCCTTCTTTCACGACGACGGACGCTTCATCCGGGGCGGAGACGAAACCAAATACCAGATTCGCAGCCCCCATGATCCCGATTATTTTTCCGAAGCGGCCAAACCATGGCGATTCTGGGTTTACACCACCCTGTCAAAGGATGGCGGGTTCACCTGGAGTCTTCCCGCACCCATCGCGATGCTGCCCGACGCGAATCTCTGCGAGCCGGGGGCACTGCGCTCCCCCGATGGCAAACAGATCGCCGTTCTTCTTCGGGAAAACAGTCGCAAATACAACTCCTACGTCATCTTTTCGGATGACGAAGGACTCTCCTGGACAGAACCAAAGGAACTTCCCGCCGCCCTTACCGGAGACAGGCACGTCGCGAAATATGGCCCCGATGGCCGACTCTTCATCAGCTTCCGTGACACCACTCATGTCAGCGCAACCAAAGGGGACTGGGTCGGCTGGATCGGCACCTACGACGACATTGTCGCCGGCACGGAAGGTCAGTACCGAGTGAGGATCATGGACAACAAAAAAGGACAGGACTGCACCTACCCTGGAGTCGAAGTCCTCCCCGACGGTACCTTTGTCACAACCACCTACGGCCACTGGACAGAGGGAGAAGAAGCCTACGTTGTCAGCGTGCGCTTCACACTCCAAGAACTGGACGCGAAACTCACCGCAAAAGTACCGTGATTGGGACATCCGACCACATCCGATGCGTCGAAATAGAGGGGAAAGCAGGAGTCGAGAGGGTTCGATAGGTGAAGTAAGAGGGTTAGAGGTTTGGGAGATAGGGAGATAGGGAAGAACGCGTATCGGAGCCTGTTGATTTCGCTTGCCTAGCCACTAGAAGGCTATCACCCTTTTCTCATGTCATCTTCCACATCTGGATGGGAACCGCCCTCGCCTGGGGAGCTCCAGGCCATGCTGCCGCAATACGAGATCAGCGATATCATCGGACGCGGCGGCATGGGGGCTGTTTACAAGGGGCGTCAAACAAAGCTGAACCGAACCGTCGCGATCAAGCTACTGCCCGAGACCTTCACTCAGGGCGAGGACGAACTGAATTTTGCGAAACGCTTCGAGCAGGAGGCACAGGCTATGGCCAATCTTGATCACCCCGCCATCATCTCAATCTATGACTTCGGCGAGACCGCCAGTGGCCAGCTCTACTTCGTGATGGAGTTTGTTGATGGCATGGATGTATTTCAGTATATACACAAGCATGGTGGTAAGCTGCTCCAGGAAAGCGCTCTCACCATCACTGCTCACGTCCTCGACGCCCTCGACTATGCCCATAGCCACGGCATCGTGCATCGCGATATCAAGCCGGCGAATGTGCTGCTCAATCATGAGGGGCGCGTGAAAATCGCCGACTTCGGCTTGGCAAAAAAATTCGGTGATGCCGCCACGGTCTCTACCCCGGCCCTGACCCTTGCGAATGTCGCCGTCGGTACCCCCGACTTCGTCGCGCCCGAGGCGCTCGACAGCGATCAGACGCCCGACCAACGCGCTGATCTCTATGCCGTCGGAGTGATGCTCTACCAAATGCTGACAGGCAAGCTGCCGAGAGGGAATTTCCAAGAGCCGTCGGAGTTGGATGCAGAGATCGACGAGCGTCTCGACGCGATCGTCAGCAAAGCGATGGAGGCAAATCCCGATCATCGCTACCAAAGCGCCGCAGCGGTGCGCGCGGATCTCGATATGGTGCTGAGCCAACCGCTTGCGCGGGTCACAGCAGGCGAGTCGAGCGGAAAAGTTGCTGCCGTCGTGCCTGTGACAACCTCAATACGGGGTGGAAAAGAGGCGAAGCCGAAACCGACGCTACCTATGTATCTCGGTGTGGGTGTTGGAGCGATCACGATCATCGGAATCGGGACGTTCGTATTGTTCGGCGGGAGTGAGCAGAAGGACGTAACCCGAGCTTCCACGGTTGAATCGGTAGTATCGGAAACCGGCACGGCCCCGAAATCGGAAGTTCGACCTACACAACCCACGCCCACCAAATTCGTCGAAGCACCGAAACCTAAACCACCAAAACCCGTCGTAGCAGAGACGCCCGCAGAGCACGTCACCCCAAAACCGGAACCAGTCGCTGTCGCGGTCCCAGCCCCAAAAGCACCCGAGGTCATCACGAAACCCATCGCAGCGAAACCCGATGTCCTCCCGGCCCAATCACCGGCGTCACCCGTGCGTCCAGTCTCCGCCCCTCCAAGTCTCCCCACCCCCAATCCCCTCCTCGCCATTCCCGGCTTTTCCAGTCGCCTCGAAGGTTACCTCGTCGCCCGTCGCTCCCAAGCCATCGATCTCGCGACGAAGTACGGGCGCGGCCTAGAGACCCGTGTCGGACAGGCGGCCGACGCAGGGGATTTGAAGACCGCGAGCGCCTACACCGACGAAAAAGCTCGCGTTGAGACCCTCATCAAAGCCCTGGAATCACCGCCGCTCGATCCTGTCGCTGCGGTGAGCGCAACCGCCGCCTTACCAGCACTGCCTGATGCGTCGCCCGAGACTCTCGTAGCCTTGCGCCAGACGTGGACGACCGAGTCAACAAAGATTCGCAGCACCCTCGACACCGCGCTCGAGCAATCTCTGAAAGCCCTCGAAGTCGAGTTGACCAAAGCCCGCGATTTTGAGAGGGCAAAAGCCGTCTTGGCGTGGCGCGAGGTCCTGTCCGACCCACAAGGCGCGGGATCCCCCGACGCCGATTCTTCGACCGCTTCGACACCTACGTTGTCCAAACCACCTGGATCACAGACTCCGACGACAGCGAGGAATCCGGCAAGAGGCGAACTCCCAAGCGCCACCAAAGACGCCCCCTTCGAGAACAGCCTCGGCATGAAGTTTGTCCCCGTGCCCGGCACCGAGGTGCTCTTCTGCATTCACGAAACGCGGTACCGAGATTACGAGGAGTATGCGAAGAAGGCGAAAGAGACGGTCGATAGCGAATGGCAAAACCAGACCTTCGACGGCTTTGAGATCAAACGTGACGCCAAGGACCACCCAGTGACACAAGTGAACTGGGACAGCGCGCAAAAATTCTGCGTCTGGCTCAGCGAAAAAGAAGGCAAGACCTACCGGCTCCCGACAGATCGCGAGTGGAGCCTCGCAGTCGGGATCGGGAGGGAGGAGGATTGGACAGCCGACACCACGCCTGAAACCGTATTAAAAGTGCCTGATGTCTTCCCCTGGGGCGATGAATGGCCTCCACCGGCCGAATCAGAGAACTACAGTGATGAAAGCCGCCGGGCGAACGTCCCTCGCGACAAAGCGGAGTATCTCGACGGCTACAACGATGGATTTCCCATGACTGCGCCGGTGATGAGCTTCGAGCCGAACAAGCTCGGGCTCTTCGATTTGGGAGGCAATGCAGGAGAGTGGTGTGATGATTGGTATTCGAATGAACAAAACAGTCGTGTTATTCGGGGCGGTTCCTGTTATACTTCCAACCGTGATCTTCTGCTCTCGTCGCATCGCGGTCGTATTCGACCCAGCGGACGGGTCTCCAACAACATCGGATTTCGAGTCGTGCTGGTGTCGTCTCGTGACTAGGCTCATTGCCGTTTCCCAATCCGAATCTCCGCCAATGCCTCTAAATCCCGAGGGACATAAATCCCGAGGGACAGGCCCATCAAATTGGGCCACTCAAATTCGAAGGGGCCGAAATTTCCGCCCTTTGGAAGATCATCAGCGGCAAGACTCGGGCATCTGCCGCAATTTTGGCACGAAGGATTCTGGTCCGGGCAACCTGCTGCTGGAGAGCTACTTTCGAAATTCCCAGCCAATCTGTCGCGGATTACAAGCTTACTTCCAAATTTCAACGAATCTCCGCCGGACTAGCAGTCTCGAATCTCACACCATTTCCGTTTTCCCTTCCCTTTGCAAGGTCTCGCCGAGAATTGCGAACAGGCTATCTCCGAGAGGCGGGCGGTGCGGACCAACACAAACTGCCCACCTTCTTACGAAGGCGGCTACGGAGTGCATACGCTCAAACGTTGTGCCAAGTTATGAACGCTAGGCTAGCATCACCAGCACTGAGTTAACAGTTTTATGATCGTCCAACCCAAAACCCGGATTCGGAGTGGCGCTTCCCGGTGAGACGGCCTATGTTCGATAGGTTCGGCTAGAGGAATCATGAGCCTAGGATCAATTGCAGGAATCGTATTGCTGTTCGTTTACATCTACATGTGGTGTGCAGCATTCTATTTGCTGCTTCGCGGTGGTTCTGGAACATCCAATGTCCCGAGGGCGACAGGAGTGTCGCCCCTCCTTGAGAGCGGAAGTATTAGGGGGAGGGACACCCCTGTCCCTCGCGGTTCATCAGCCCTCTCTAAAAGGAATCGGTGCCGCGGATCATCAGCCCGAATTTCCCGGAGTGGGAAATCCCCTGAAATTCGGGACCTTTGCACCAACATCAGAACTGCACTTTTCCGCCTATAAGGAAGGCATTCGCGACGACATCTCCGTCGGCAGAGTTCCGGATGTTGATGAGAGGGACAAAGGCTTCGCTGCGGACGTATTCTGCGGAGAGGGTCAGGTAATCGGTAACCCGCGTCTCAAGACCGATGACAAGCTGGGTGAGATTTTCATACTGCGAGCCTTTGGGCCCTTGTTCGTTGATCCCGTAAACGGCGGAGAGACGAGTGGGACGATCGAAAAGGGTAAAGTCGTAGGCGATCTGGAAATTGGTGGCGGCGACATCCACGCCGGTAGCCGGCCATGCCTTGGTCGTGGAAGTATGCTCGATCCCAAAGCGCACCGGCCCTTGGATGTATTCGGCGAAAGCGTCATAAGCTCCGTTGCGGGTGACGTTCGGACTCGCGGCCCGCGACATGACAAAGGACGGTCCAGGGTGGTGGGGAAAGTCGTTGTTGTAAATGGTGCTGTGCAGGTAACCGCCGCCAACTCGGAGCTGACGTCCGTCTTCTTTGAGATCGCCGAAGGTGTAACTTCCATGGATCGCTCCATTGTCGTACCCGTCGGTTTCCTGTGTGTCGGCGACCCGGAGTTGGCGGCCTGATGGGATCAGTGTCCCGACGACATGAAGTCTATCCTTGGCATACCCCAGTGCCACGACTGGTTCGTCGGAATCAACTCGAAAGGAGTGGTTGTTGACCGTGTGGGTGAACGGGTTGTAACCGTCGAGCCAGCCGAAATCGACGGTATTCCGCCCAAAGTACCCATAGACAGGCGAGCGGTCTAGATCGCCGATCATGACAAAGGCCTTTCTGTACTGCCAGTCCTCCTGGCCCGGGAATTCGACCTCGGAGTATTCGTACTGCGCGTAACCGGTAAGCCAACTGACAGGGCGAGCAGTCAGGGCAAAGGCAGCATTGCTCGCAACCCAGCGATCGGATGTTTTGCTGACATTGCCGCGCTCGTCCGGAAATCGGGAGAGAATCGGGAATTTGCCGCCTTTGTTGGTATTCTCATGAAGCCAGTTGCCCCAGAACGCCCCGGAGTAGACGAGACCAGGAGCGGAGGGAATCCCTGCCTGACCAAATTCGAGGATACGGAGCGGTTTTTCCGTCACGTCCTCCTGCCAATCAATGATGGTACGGGAGTAATCAAAATCCTGAACAATGACCTGGGCAGGAGAATCTTCCGGAACGACTGCCTTGGTATCAAAATCAAGAGGCTCTCCACCAAGAAGGAATGCACTCGGTACGAGGAAAAAGGGAAGAGCGCAGAGAGTCAAGGCACGGTTCATTCTAAAAATTATCCGAATATTCTATAATTTCAATGAAAATAAGCAATTTATTTGCCTGAATTATCAAATTTTCCAAGAAATGATTGCGTCGTCGGAACAGGAGGGCAAGTCTGGATCGTTCCGAGGAGGGCCTCAAGGACTGCCGACCAACGGAGGGCCAAGCAGCCCCCCCTCAGCCAAACGCACGAATGAACCCGACTTCCAAAGCGAGGGCTTCGAACACGTTGGTATTCAGATTCGCACGGAGATCTTCGACGGCGTCAATGCGGTCGCTGAGTTCGTCGATGGAAAATCGCTTTGCTAGGGTTGCGGTGGCGGCGGCATATCCGGGCAGATCAAGATGGGTCACACCGTGCTGCTGGCGCATCGCGTCCCCAAACCACATCACCAGATACTCGATGAGCCGGTTGCGGAGTTCGAGATAGGCTACTTCAATGTGCGCTTTGTAGTGCTCCTCCCTCTGTTTCAGGTAGTTGCCCTCGGTCTTATTTTTGTAATGGGCTACCTCGGCCTTTTCGGCGGCCTCGTTCTCCTTGGTGATCTTCGCTTTTTCCTGCTTGAGCAACTCGGTGAATCCGGACATGAGACCGAGCGCGCCAGAGATGCCCTTTACTCCTTTGACGGCGTGGTCGCGGAGGGAATCAAGGAAACTCTGCTCGATCGTGGTGAATGCTGCGGGCGTGATCGATCCAGAAAGGGTCACCCGGATGCAGCGAGAAAGAATCGTCTCGAGCAGCATCTCGGGACGGGAGGTAAGTAATAGGAGACGACTGGCCTGAGGTGGTTCTTCGAGCGTTTTGAGAAACGCATTTTCCGCCTCCTGCCCCATCCGATCAGCCTCTTGTACGATCGCAAATTTGGTCACTCCGGCAGGCGCGGCCATGTGCAGGGTATGCTCCAGCGCCCGGATCGCATCGACCGTGATTCGCCGTGATTTGGATTCCGGGCCGATCACGGTGGTGGTGCTCGAGCGCAACGCCTCCAGGGTCGTGGCCCCTTTTTGCCGATCTGCTTCGTTGACCATTTCCATCATACGGATGGCAAGTTTCTCTTTCCCGCTCCCCGGTGGCCCCATGATGAGGTAGGCATGGGCGAACCGTTCATTGGCATGGGCCAATTCCATCAATTCGAGGGCTTTTTCGTAGCGAAAACTCATTATTCAGAAACGGCGATTCTCCTCTGAAATTCTGCAAAAATCGCCTCAGAAACCTGCTCGATTCCCGCTGAGGCGTCAATCACCGTGATACGATCTGGCTCCGCCGCAGCGAGGTCCAAGTACCCCTGGCGGACGGATTCAAAAAACGGGAGTGGTTGGGCCTCAATGCGGTCTTCTTGATGGGTTTCCCCTGCACTCGCGGCAACGGCCCGTGCATGACCCGTCGCGGCGTCAAGGTCGAGCAAAATCGTCAGGTCAGGCATCGCGAAACCGACCGCAAACTGATTGATGCGCTGCACTGAAGCGAGGTTCAGCCCCCTCCCCACCCCTTGGTAAACCGTGGTAGAGTCGAGAAAGCGGTCCGCCACGACCCATTTCCCTGCCTCGAGAGCAGGCAGGATCACCTCACGGACCAGTTGAGCGCGGCTGGCAGCAAAAAGGAGCAGTTCACTCTCGTCGGTGAGATCCACGACTTCGGGGTCATACTGGAGCAAATGGCGGATTTTTTCCCCTACGACCGTCCCGCCCGGTTCGCGGGTGAGAAGGACCTCTCGGCCCTGCCTGCTCAGCATTTCGACAAAAAGACGGATCTGCGTGGATTTGCCGCAGCCTTCCGAACCTTCAAAAGTGATGAATTTCCCGCGTTGCATCAGAGGTGATTCCATTCAAGAATGCTCTTCGCGGGATCATCCCGCATATGTCCACTCCCTTCAAACACGTATCCTATGTCCAGTTCAACTGAAATCGCCTTCGGATCTCGCGATGATCGCAAAGCGCTCGAAATCGGTCTCACCTTTTCCCCGAAATTTGATGAGAGCGGTCTCATCGTCGCGATCGCCCAGGATGCGGACACGAACGAGGTCCTCATGGTCGCCTACATGAACGAAGAAGCACTCCGCGAGACGCTCTCCCTCGGCGAGGCCGTCTACTTTTCCCGCAGCCGACAACAGCTCTGGCATAAAGGTGCGACCTCGGGACATACCCAGATCGTGGAAAAGATCCTCACCGACTGCGATCAGGATGCGCTCGTGCTAAAAGTCCGCCAGCAGGGACCGGGGTGCTGCCATGCCGGATACCGATCTTGCTTCTACAGAAATATACAGGCGCCGGGCAACCCCGTACCCTTGGGGCAAGAAATCGAAAATCAGTCCTACAATCCGGACGAGGTTTACAAATAGGCAAAAACCGTTCACGATGCTGTTCCTATCGTTCTCCCCCCTTCCCCACCGCTGACATGAAATCTCTCTGGTCCGACTCTGACGCCCGCAAATACAAAGGTCCGCTCGCAAAGCGCGTCTACACCTCGCGCCTCCTCGGGGCCAATCCGGAGCTGGTCCTCCATGGCGGCGGCAACACTTCGGTCAAGGTGACGGAGAAGGATTTTTTCGGAGACTCCGTCGATGTCCTCTATGTAAAAGGGTCGGGCTGGGATCTCGGAACAATTGAGGCGGCGGGATTTGCTCCGGTGCGGATGAGCGCCCTTCTCAAAATGGCGGAATTGCCGTCGCTCAATGACGCCGTGATGGTGCAACAGCAGCGGGCCGCCATGCTCGACCCAGGTGCTCCGAATCCGAGCATCGAGGCCATCCTCCATGCCGTCATTCCGCAGAAATATGTCGATCACACCCACGCCAATGCGATCGTGGCTCTCACCAATCACAAGAACGGACTCCAGACGATCAATGCGCTCTACGGTGATCGCGTCGTGGTGATTCCCTACGTGATGCCCGGTTTTGATCTGGCAAAGGCCGTCGCAGAAGCCCTCGCAAAGGTGGATCCCTACAAGCTCGACGGGATCATCCTGATGAATCACGGCATTTTCACGATGCACGACGACGCCCGGAAGAGCTACGAACTGATGATCCAGCTCGTGACCGAGGCCGAAATCCTGCTTTCGACAAAACTCGGTGGCAAGTTCACTCTCCCGAAAGCGCAGGCAAAAGAGGATCTTCTCGGCCTTTCTCTGATCCGCCAGGAAGTCTCAAAATTGCGCGGAGTCCCTGTGATCGCTTCGCTCGACCAGTCCGAAGAGGCAATCGGCTTTGCGAGCCGCAACGATGTCGCAAAGCTCGCCACCCGTGGACCACTCACCCCCGATCACACGATACGGACCAAGCGCATCCCCGCAGTCATCGGCACCGATCCCGCCAAGTCGCTGCGCAAATTCGCCGACGAATACCGGACCTATTTTGAAAAAAACAATCAAGGCGAGACGATGCTGCCTCCTGATCCCCGCTGGGCGGTCTGGCAGGGACAGGGAGTGATCAGCTTTGGCGCGACCGAGTCAGAAGCAGGAGTCCTCAGCGATATCGTGAATCACACCTGGCGCACCATTCAGCAAACCGAAGCAGCTTTTGAAGGGGGCTGGAAACCGCTCCCGGCGGCGAGATTATTTGAGATCGAATACTGGGAACTGGAACAGGCCAAGCTGAAAAAGAGCGGTAGCGGCGCCGTCCAGACTCATCAGGGTAAGGTCGCGATCGTGACAGGGTCTGCTGCGGGGATTGGCTTTGCCTGTGCCGCCGCCCTCGCCGATCAGGGTGCAAAAGTCGTCGGGATCGATCTAAGCCCCGACATTGTAGAGCAAATGGAAAAAATCGGCGGCATCGGCATCGTCGCGAATCTCACGGATGATGCAAAGGTTCTCGAAGCGGTCGAAAGTGTCGTGCGACAATTCGGCGGGATCGATATTCTCGTAAGCAACGCCGGCATTTTCACCGCCGGGGCCTATCTCGAGAACCTCGAGCAAGGCAACTGGGACAAGTCGATCGCGGTGAATCTCACGAGCCACCAGAAACTGCTGAAATACACGATTCCCTATCTTAAGAACGGTATCGGGGGCGCGATCGTGCTGGTCGGTTCACGCAACGTCAATGCACCTGGGGCCGGGGCCGCGAGCTACTCCTGCGCAAAAGCAGGTCTCACCCAGCTCTGTAGGGTCGCCGCGTTGGAGCTCGCTCCCTTCGGTGTTCGCTGCAACATCATCCATCCCGATGCTGTCTTTGACACAAAACTCTGGACCGAGGAAAACCTGAAACGCTCGGCAGAGCGCTACGGCATGACCGTCGAGGAATACAAAACGCGAAACCTTCTCAAGACGGAGATCACCTCGCGGGATGTCGGCAATATGGTATCCGCGATGGCAAGTCCGCTTTTCGGAAAAACCACCGGGGCACAAGTCCCGGTCGACGGCGGAAACGATCGGGTCATTTAGGGGGAAAATCCAAGCCCGCCACCGTTCACGGAAGTGCCTCACGAAAACACAAAAAACCCTGTAACCTTTTGAGTTACAGGGTTTTAAAGTAAGTTGCGGGAGCAGGATTTGAACCTACGACCTTTAGGTTATGAGCCTAACGAGCTACCAGACTGCTCCATCCCGCGATTTAAAATTCGTGTGTGAGCCGGATTGGGAATATGGATGCGTCAGTCGAATTCGCAACTGCTTTTTTTCTACCTTCACTCCTTCCGGGAAGCGAGAATGGCACCGCGATCGCCCCCTGTCTCCCGGTGAATGAGAAACTGGAATCCGGCCTCATCGAGAAAATCCGCCATTTCCCTGACCGAATAACACCGTCCCTGGGTGGAATGGGCGAGAATGCAGGAATACTCAGCGACGGCAAGGGGTCCATTTTTTTCCGCATTGAGGAAGGTTTCATGAATCAAAACATTCCCTCCCGGAGCGAGTGACGCAAAGGAACGCTGGAGCAGGGTCGCGATCTCTTTGGTTC
>JAGPCC010000082.1 GCA_018058245.1 Verrucomicrobiales bacterium | reverse complement strand
TTCCCCTCCAGGCGCGCGCTTTCGTCGGCCGCTTCCATGAAAGCGTAGATTTCGAGAGTCTCCTCCGAAGAAACGGGCACCTTGCCGGTGTGAAAATAGTTTGCGATTTCCACAACGAGAGGTTCGTATCCGCCATAATTGCCGATTTCCGCTTCGCCCTTCTCCCCCTTGGCGGTGCCGCCATATCCTTTGCGCTCTTCAAAAACCCCCGTGCGACCTCCGCGCCATTTCCCCGTTACTAGAATGTTCCCCTCAGCGGTTTTGGACCGAACGACCGATTCACAACCAGTCCCGAGGACGGTGAACAATGATTCCACTCCGTGGATACCGTACCAGAACAAATCGGGGTGCGTCTTTTCAAGGGAAGCAGGGCTGCCGGCCTTGGCGTAAGTGACTTTGCCTAGGGAACCGTTGCGGACTTCCTGATTCTGAGGAGAGAACCGCAGCGCCGATGAGGAAAAAAGAGGTACCCCGTATTTCTCCGAGGCGGCAAAAATGGCGATCGCATCTTCTAGGGAGGCGGCGATCGGTTTGTCGATAAAGACCCGTTTCCCCGCTTTAAGCACTGGCATTACTTGCTCCAGGTGCGGCCGACCGTCGTTGGTTTCGAGACAAACGGCATCCACCTTTTCTAACAATGCTTCGATCGAGGGCACGATTTCCACACCCATTTTTTTCATCTCGTCTGTGTATCCAGGGACCCGCTCCGTACTCGATTGGATATCGGGACTTCCCTTTGGATACGCCGCGACGACTTTGCAATCCGCGAGTGGGCCTTCGGCTTTGGCATTATTAAAAGCCTTGGTGAAAGCAAGAACGTGGGAAGTGTCGAGGCCGATGATCCCCACTTTGATCTCCCCGGCAGAGGAGTGGTGCAGTCCGAGCCAGGAAATGGCGGCAAAAAGGAGAGTGAGGGATCTGATTTTCATGATTTGTGATTTTGTTCTAAAAAAACAAAGGTGGGAAGTCCGAATTTCTCTGGGAGCTTGTCGCGCGTTGCCGCTTTCACGTATTCCGGCAGGCTTGCCGCGAGTGGCGGTTGCTGAGACACTTCCCCACCTTCCATCGAACTCATGAAAACTCTCGCGATCACTCTTGGTCTTACTCTCGCCGTCTCCGTATTTTCCACCGCTCGAGTGGATGCTGCCGCAGCAGACGATGGAAAGCCAGCTTCCTCCTATTTTAAACAACCCGAAAAATCGGGCCTCACCTTGAACTCAGCAGGCAAGATAGCCTTCGGACCCGGCGGCATGTTACTACTTTCCGATCCAAAATCCGCTTCTGTCGTGGCGGTCGATACCGGCGACAAGGGGCCAGTCGTTCGCCTTGCAAAACGAGTCGAAGATATCGAGTCCGCCTTGACCAAGGCGGTCGGTTCAGAGAAGATCACGATCATCGATATGGCGGTAAATCCAGCATCGGGAAAAATCTATTTCTCGGTCAGCTCCCAACCCGGCAATCAGGTACACATCCTCGCACTGGCCGCCGATGGCAGCGTTTCCCCCGTCGATCTGAGCAAGTCCCCTTACGTGCGCATGACCCTGCCCACCGAAGAAAGCGGTCAACTCCGCAACGTCACCGACCTGGCCTGGGGTGATCACTCCGTCATCGTCGCGGGGCAGTCCGCCGAGGAGTTTGCCAACAAGATCTATCAGATTCCCGTGCCGCTGGAGAACGGCGTAAATGCCCAATATTACTCCGCCGAGACCTTTCACGTCGCCCACAACAAATGGGAAACTAAGGCCCCCATCCAAAGTTTCATTCCCTGGGAGGAAGATGGAAAGTTCTATGTCGTCGGTGCCTTCGCCTGCACCCCCATCGCCAAGTTCCCGATCAGCGATCTGGAGAGCGGCGCCAAAGTCAAGGGAATCAGCGTGATCGAACTCGGGAGTGGCAATCGACCACGCGACATGTTCACTTACAAAAAGGATGGCGAAGAGTGGCTCGTCACGAACACGCAGCGGTTCCAGAAAAATCTCTTCGGCCCGAGCAAATACTGGGCGGCGCGAGTCAAGATGTCCTATCTCGATGCCGATGGTCCCGAAAAAACCAACGAGAACGCCCCTCGCCGCAACACCAAAGTCGCCGACGGCCCCGAGGCCAATGGCATCGAAGTAGTGGAGACGCTCTTCGGTGCAGTCATCGTGAGCCAGCTCGATAATGCCGAGGTCGTCGTCCTCCGGGAGACCGATTCCGAAAAGGAAGACGCACCCCACGCCGTGGAATTGGTGACCCTGCCCTGAGAGTGATGGGAACGACAGCTCCCCCCTGCTTCCTCGCGGTCTACCTTCTCGCGATCAGCTCGGTCGGCGCTCGCGACATTCCTGTCCCCGCACCCCCGGAAAAAGGACTGAAAAAAAGGGTCATTGAGATCTGGCCCGAAGAAAGCCTCGTCCCGGCGAACCATCTGAAGTTCTATCTCCGCTTTCCCCAGCCCATGGAGCGGAATGAGGTCTTTCGCCATCTCCGCTTGGTCGAGGTGGATGAAAAAGGAAGCGAAGTCGCCGAGGTACCGGAACCCTTCCGCGAAGTCGAACTCTGGGACGAAACCTTCACCCGCATGACCCTCTGGTTTCATCCCGGACGACAGAAACCCGGAGTGAACCTGAACGTCGAAATCGGTCCCATTCTCGAAGAGGGGAAACGATATCGCCTCGAGATCAGCTCCGCGTGGAAGAGTGAGACGGGCGAGACTCTCTTTCCGAATGGACACCATCACCCTTTCTCTGCCGGTCCTGCCGACAACGACAGTCCAAACCCCGCCCAGTGGAAGATCGAGTCCGCGCCGACAGGAGAAAGGATTCCGATCAAACCCGGCGAGACACTCGATGTCTTTTCGTTCCAAAAGCGAGTCACCCTCGTCAAGAGATCGGACCCGCAAACGGCCCTCCCCTGCCGCATCGAGTTCCGCCCCGAGAGCTTCCTCCTCACGCCCAAAGAACGGCTTGCACCCGGAGACTACACACTGGTCATCGATCCTAGGCTCGAGGATCTCGCCGGCAACAGCATCGCTCGTCCCTTCAATCTCGATCTGGAGAAGCAACCCGATTTCAAAGAACGCACCGAACCCGTCATCCTCCCCTTCTCGGTTCCCTGAGGGTCAAAAGAGATTGGTCGATGAACCGATTCCGACGCAAAAATGAATCAGAAATCCATTCTTTTCCCTCTCCTGGGGATCCTGCTTTTTCTCTTTGTCACTAGAGGAGCCGGGATGACAGAGGACGTCATCATCTCCGACTTTCGGAACTGTCTCCCGGCAGAGAACCTTTCTTCCGCAATCGAACCGGGAAAATGGCATCTGCTTTCCTACGAGACCAAAGAATTCTCCGGGCACATGCTGACGGCTCCGTCGATGATCGAGGCACCGCCAGTCACCCGGAAGATCAATCTGAAAGGATGGTATCAGATTTCTCTCGGCCTCTGGAATCCACCCTTTGCCTATGATGGCGACCCCTTACTCAAAATCAAACTGAGCGGCGATCCCGCATTCCGTCGCATTGCCTATCGGAAATCGGCCGACACGCAAAAAACATCATTTCTCCGCGAAGTCCCTTTTACGGAAGTCGACATGACCGGGCAGGATATAGTCATCGGAAAATCCAACGGCCTGCTTCCGAAGAGCGCCTTCCTTGCCTACTTGCGATTTCGTCCCATGAGCGATGCCGAGGTGAACGCCATCCAGGAAAAGCGAAAGCAAAGCCCCCGCAATCTAACCGCCTGTCTCGACGGGATGAGCTATTTTTGGGCCAGCGAAACCGGAACCGAAGAGCAACTCCGTGAAATGGTGGAACTCTACCGGCACAGCGATGTCGGCAAAGTCCTCTGGGCGGCGACCTATGGAAGCCTGACCGGATATCCCACTCAGGTGAAAGGTGCCACCTTTGTCGCCGAGGCATCCCCCATGCAATTTATGCAAACTGTTCCCGGGAACAGTTATGCGCTCGGCAACAATCATTATTACAAATCGATGCTCTCCTTTGCTGAAAAAGGGATCGTCCCGCAACAGGTCATCGCCGAACATGCGCACTCCATGGGACTGAAATTTGATCTCATGATCCGCCTCGGAATCCTCGGTGGATTCGGCCTTCGTGAAAACGACAATTTTGCCCGTTTTCATCCGGAGTTTCGGCAGGTCCAGAGGGACGGAACCCCTGTCTCGAAATCGAGCTACGCATTCCCCGAAGTCCGCCAGCTCGTGCTCGATCAGATCCGCGAGACGGTGGAAAAAATCGATGCCGACGGGATCAACCTCTGCTTCGTCCGCGGTCCGCATTTTTTGCAGTATGAAGAACCCATCCTCAAATCCTTTCGAGAAACCTATCCCGGCGAAGATCCCCTGAAGATCTCCGAGAGCGATCCGCGCCTCCTTCAGATCCGAGCAGACATCATGACCGGATTCATGAAGGATGCCCGGAAAGTGCTCGATGAGGTCGGAGCGAAGAAAAACAAAAAGCTGACTCTCTCCGTCTGGGTATGGCCCTGGGAACGTGTCGTCTGGCTAGGGGGAACGCCCTTGCAGGAGGGGCTCGATGTGAAAAAATGGATTACCGAAGGTCTCCTTGATTCCGTGTGTTGTCAGGAAGGTGTCGATCCAGAATACATCGCGCTGGGCAAAAAGCATCACTGCGAATTCGTTCTCTTTACCGGATATCGCGGGGACCTCGCGATGAGCCCCACCACCATTCAGGAGGCCACCAAAGCCGGAGTCGAACAATTCGTCTATTGGGACATCGATCTCGCGCAGAACTATGCCGACGTATGGCATTGGCTCCGCGACATCGGTCAGCGGAAGCAGATCGACCAATGGGCCGCCGACGGGCTGCCCAAGAGCATGCTCATTCCCCTGCTGAAAATCAACGGCACGGACGCCGCCAATGGCCTCGCTGATTCGGTATATTCGGGCGGATGAAACCTTCCCGAAAGAGCGTGACGGACGGGGAACCGTGAGAGAGGAACTCCACCGCTTGACCCGCTGCGCGACCCAGGACAATCGATCCCGCATCTCGTTGGACGGTCTCGCATCCTCAGTCTCTTCACGTGCGTCATCTAGCTACGCCCCCTGTCTCAGGAGTCTGTGCAAAACGAGAGAGGTCATTCCCCGTGACCAGAAATGATTCCTACCTCACGTACGGATTGCCAGTTCGGGTCGCGGTTCCGTACTCGATCTTGTTGATCATATTGTTGAAATCCGTCGCATCTTGCCTCTGGGCATTTTGGCTGACCGGGTTCGAGTAGGAACTGGAGGAAGAGGACGGAGTATAGCTAGAGGACGGCGACGAGTAGGAATTCGATCCGTAACTGGAAGAGGATGCCGTAGTGGGCTGGTATGACGCATTCTGTGCATCCAACTGTGGCTTGTTTGCTTGATCCCGTAAGATCCGGGCCTTCACCCCCACGAGGAACTGTTTGTCTTGCGGCGAGGCATACTCCACTGCCGACTCCACATCTGCCGCCTGTTGGTCATAGGGCAGATACGAGTCCATCTTACTCAGGTTCTTGATGACAAAGTTCGACCAAGTCGTTCCGCCTACCGCTTGTGCCGCCGCCCGGTCTTTTTTGAAAGACCCTCCTCCCGACGCGCACGCCCCCAGAAAGGTGCAAAGGATGATTCCCATTGCTCCCCGTACCGCCGCTCCCGCGACAGTCCATTGACGCAGATGATTCCCGGGTAGTGGCTCTTTTTTCCCTTCCCCACCCATCGCGCAGGGAATCCGGGGAGAGAGTTGGTTCGGGGAGAGGGAAAAGGAAAGTAGGTTCATTTGAAAGAATCGTGCCAAAATCCGCCCCCCTGTCAACCATTTCGGCCAGCAATCTGGTCCTTCTTCGTGCTAAACAAATGGAACTTCAAAGGAACGGATCAATACAAGAAGGGCGCGCCCCTCTATCATTGCGAGGCCGATCCCGCATCCCTGCCGTTCTCCCGTTCCCGCTTGATCCGTTGGATGGATTCGGGACCATTGTCGAGTCAAAGGTTCGATCGCTCCGATGCCCCTTCTCGAGTAACCCTATCGAGTGGGGTGTTTGACCCTGTTCCTTCCCGGAAAACGCTCTTGATACCCTTTGTTAGAGTCCCCGCACCAATGCAATGAGTGCCTCCTCCGGCTTCGAGAGGACGAGAGATCTGCGTTTCATCAGACTGATCGTTCGCTCCGGCATCGGCCTGGCAAATGTGCGGAGCCGGATGTTCTCACGGGTCGCGCTCGCCATCGCGATCTGAGGAACTACCGCGACTCCCATTCCCGCAGCCACCATGGCTAATGCAGTTTCCAGCTGATCGCATTCAAACCGGGGATCGAGCCGCGAAAGACGGCAAACTTTCAATGTGCGGTCCGTCAGGCAGTGGCCGTCTTGAAGATGGATGATATTTTCGTCCCGAATGTCCTCGGGCTTGGGTGATTTCTGGGAAACCGCTATCGCGTGATCACAGGGAAGCGCAAGCAGCAACGGCTCCCGGAAAAGTTCTTTGACGTGAAGGGACCATCGCTTCTGATCCTGCGGAGTGACATCGCTCACGATCGCAAAGCCAAGCGTCCCATCGACCACCTGCGCGATCAGTCTCTCCGTCTTTGCCTCGCAAACCTGCACATCCACCTTTGGAAATGCTTTTTTAAAAGGCCCCAAAAATTTCGGCAAAAGATAGGGTGCAAGGGTTGGAATGACGCCAAACACCACTCTTCCCTGCTGGGTTTCCCGTCGCTTTTCAAAAAGGTTTTTCAACTCCTGCGCCTCGCGCAACAAGGTAGTCGCTCGTTCAAGCAGCAGATGTCCCGCAGCCGTCGGAGCGATCCCACGAGGCCTGCGATAAACCAGCGGTTCCCCAAGTTCCTCCTCCAACGCAGCGAGCTGCTGGCTTAGCGTAGGTTGCGTAACTCGGCAACGCTTCGCCGCAGCGGTGACGGAACCCTCTTTTACGATCTCCACAAAGTATTCAAGCTGGCGCAAATCCATGCGTGATTTTGCCATAGGAAAAACCAATCACAAGCATTTCAGGATAGGTTTTTACTTATGATTTATTCTGTGTTTCAATCTCACTGTCATGCCAAAGAATCCCCAACTCACCACCACCGCCGGCAACCCGATCGCCGACAACCAAAATTCCAAATCCGCCGGTCCGCGCGGACCGCTTTTGCTTGAGGACTACCAACTCATCGAAAAGCTCGCTCACCAGAACCGCGAACGCATCCCGGAGCGTGCGGTCCACGCCAAGGGTTCCGGAGCCTTCGGCACCCTGACGATTACCCACGACATCACCCGATACACCAAGGCCGCAGTCTTCGCAGAAGTCGGGAAAACGACGGACGTTCTCCTCCGCTTTTCCACCGTCGCTGGAGAGCGCGGCGCGGCGGATGCCGAGCGTGACGTGCGCGGATGGGCTCTAAAATTCTACACCGATCAGGGCAACTGGGATCTCGTCGGCAACAATACCCCGGTTTTCTTTGTTCGCGACGCGATCAAGTTCCCTGACTTTATCCACACCCAGAAACGCCACCCCCGCACTAACCTGCGCAGCGCCACAGCCATGTGGGATTTCTGGTCTCTCTCGCCAGAATCGATCCACCAAGTGACCATCCTCATGTCAGATCGCGGTCTGCCGAAATCCTACCGCCATACCAACGGGTACGGCTCACACACCTTTTCCTTCATCAACGCGGACAACGATCGCTTCTGGGTGAAATTCCACTTCAAGACCCAACAAGGAATCGAAACGATGAGCAACTCCGAGGGTGAAAAACTCATCGGCCAGGACCGAGAATCTTCGCAGAAGGATCTCTACGAACACATCGCGAAAGGCGATTTTCCGAGGTGGAATATGCAGGTCCAAATCATGCCGGAAACGGATGCGGAAACCTATCATCTCAATCCCTTCGATGTCACCAAGGTATGGCCCCACGCGGATTACCCCTGCATCGATGTCGGTGTGTTGGAGCTGAATCACAATCCGGAAAACTATTTTCAGGAGATCGAGCAGGCCGCCTTCAGCCCCTCGAACATCGTCCCGGGAATCGGATTTTCCCCTGACAAAATGCTCCAGGCACGCATCTTCTCCTACGGCGATGCCCATCGTTACCGCCTCGGAGTTTGGTATGAGAAACTTCCAGTGAACCAGCCCAAGTCAGAGGTCAATACCTACCACTCCGATGGTTCCATGAATTTTCAGAAACCATCCTCCAGCGATGCCTACTATGAACCAAATAGTTTCGGCGGCCCCACCGAGGATCATTCGTTCGATGAGCCTCCACTGAAGATTTCCGGCGATGCGGATCGCTACAACCACCGCGATGGGAATGACGACTACGGACAAGCCGGAGATCTTTTCCGTCTGATGTCCGAAAATCAGAAAAACCAGCTCTTCGGAAATATCGCCGCCGCCATGAGTGGAGTCCCGGAAAACATCATCCGTCGCCAGCTCGCCCACTTCCAAAAAGCCGATCCGGCCTACGGGGCGGGTGTCGCGAAAGCTCTGAAAATGGAGTTCGACGCCGACACCATTTCCTACTCGGAGGACAAGATCTGAGAATCCAGAAGCCCTGCGAGCGGGAGTCTCTGCCGACTCCCGCTCCTTTCCCCCCATCATAGAATGCAAGATCCCAGCCCCGAAGAACTTACTCATTACACCGAACTGCAGGAACGCGCCCTCATGGCTGCCAGGGAAGGAGACGTGGCACTGCTTGATGAAATGATCGCCGCCGGGATGCCCGTGAACCTCGCCGATGAAAAGGGAAATACTCTCCTGATGCTTTCCGCCTACCATGGGAACCTCAGCACGGTATCCCTCCTCCTCCAGGCCGGTGCAGACACTGAGAAAACCAACGAAAGAGGACAGACCCCACTCGGCGGAGTCGCCTTTAAAGGGTATGCGGAAATCGCCGAGCTTCTGTTAGAACACGGAGCAAATCCCACGGCAGATCAGGGTGCGGGCCAGACTCCCTCTCAATTTGCCACCCTGTTCGGCCATAGCGCAATCGCCGCTCTCCTAGATCGCTGATTTCAACTTCCTGTTTCTGATCTGTTTTTTCAGCAGCATTCCTGCGAATGGAGAGATCAAAACTCTTTGAAAAAGTCCTGCCCGACGACCCGGTCGAGCAAGCGATCGAAACTTCCCCCGTGATCACAAACGGGCGTTGCTGAACCATTCTAAAATTCGCGCCAACTTGTCTGCGCGATGTCGGGGTTGGCGGATCCCGTGAGATTCATCGGGATAGATGACCAGACCTGTCGGAACCCCTGCGCGAAGAAGGGCCTGATGAAAGGCTTTGCCCATGGGGAGAGGGCAGCGACGATCATCGCGGGAATTCAGCATCAAAGTGGGTGTCTCGACTCGTCCAACAAAGGTGAGAGGGCTGTGGCGATCCATCGCGTCGGGAACTTCCCAGGGTTTTCCCCCGAACTCCCATTCGGTCCAACTCTGCAAATCACTCAGCGTCCACATCATCGTCATGTCCGTGACGGCATTCTCCGCTACCGCCGCTCGAAACCGGTTCGTTTGTCCCACCAGCCAACTCGTCATGTATCCTCCGTAACTGACGCCGTAGACGTATAGTTGATCGGGGTCTGCGATGCCGTCGCCGATCAAAAAATCAACACCGGAAAGGATGTCCCGCATGTCCCCGCCGCCGAGATCCCCCCGGTTCGCATCAAGAAAGGCGAGACCATATCCAGTACTGCCACGGAAGTTCGGTTTGAATATCGCATACCCGTTGGAAGCAAGAACCTGGTCATCGAAACCCACCCCGAGCGCGGCGCGGTGGTGTGGCCCGCCATGAGGAAGGACGATCAGTTTGTAGGGAGCTTGGGCAATATCCGGATGAGGGATCACAAGAGCACCTTCGATTTCCATGCCTTCTCCGTTGTCCCATGCAACCCGTCGGTTGGTGGCATTGAGTCTCGGCGGTAATTGGGAGGTAACACGAGGTCTGAATCTTCCTTCCCGCTCTCGCGCCTTGGCATAGGCGGTATCCTTGCTCTCGCTCACGTCGGTGATCTCTCCGGTATCGACATGGATCGTGAACCGCCTGGAGGAGAGTCCCACACTGGCGTCGTAGATGACATGAGAGTCGTCCTCCCAGCAGTCGCGAAGCAGGGACATATTGGGAGACGGGGTCGTTTTGAAATCCACTTCGGGAGCACGGAAATTGAATACGGTCGTAGTCGTTGGCTTTTCCCCCATCGTTACCACCGCGAGATTGAAAATATCCTGATGAGGACCACGACGGGGAGAGGTCAGGCAAATCAAACGCGAGCCGTCGGGGGAAAATCGCGGACAGAACTCGGGGCCGATTCCCTCCGTCAATTGCCGGATCACTTTTGTCTCCCCATCGATTTCCCAGAGATCGTAGTTTTTGTTCACACTGTAGCGGGCCGATTCTTGATCATCGCTCCGGTTGGCGTGAGCCACGATCTTCGTTCCATCCGGAGACCACTGGGGATCGCCATACCAAAATTCGTCGTTTGTCAGGCGGGTGATCCGCATAGCTCCGAAGTCTCCCGGATTTTCCTCCAGATCGGCAACCCAGATCTCAGCGGGCCCAAAGCCGGTGTACCCCTCTCCCTGATCTTGCCGGACGATAGAGACTCCGTTTTGCTCTTCTGATTCCGTTCGCGGATCTTTACCGTCGTCGGCTACAAACACCAGCCGCTTTCCGTCAGGAGAAAAGGCAACTCTTCCGTAAAATTGGTCCGGGTAAACGCGGCCATACGGTTTGTTCGGTCCCGAGAGCGGAATCGCCTTTCCACCAGCCGCCGGGATGAGCCAGAGATCGACCGTCGCTTCCGAATAAGGCGGCGCAGGCGGCGTTTGCTTCCAGCCCTCCGGGCGCGAGCGTTCCGAGAGGAACACGATCCATTTCCCATCCGGTGACCACAACGGATCCCTCGCATCCGGCTCATCGCTCTCCATCGCTTTGGATTCCAGCGGATCTCCGATCGATTTCCAAAGGGAATAGTGCTGCATCTTGGTCTCGGGATCGATCCAAGCGCGAACCGCCGCACCGATCTTGCCATCCGGTGAAACCGCTATGGGATGGAACCCTTCCGCCTCGAAGAGGTCGTCAATTTTCCATGGTTGAGGTTCTTGAGCGTTTACAACCATGATCCGGGCGAGTAATACACAGGAGAGGATTAATCGGTTCATTAGAGGATCTACTGCCGAGAAATTGCTTTTTCAACTCTGACCTTTCCTGATCCATGAGGCTGCTCCCCATCCTTATCATTTGCTCAGCGCTCACGACTTCCGCACTCTCTTCGGAAACATGGCACCCTTTTGGGCCCGGCGGGGGCGGATGGATCGAGGACGTGGTGGCGCATCCCACGAATGCAAAAGAAGTCTGGGCGATGACGGATTTGAGCGGTCTCTTTCGCTCTCAAGACGCCGGCCTGACTTGGCGAAAAATGTCGGCAGATGTCGAGCGCGGAGTCATGGCGCGCAAGCAGATCGTCTCGCACAACCGTCAGTTTGCGATCGACCCTACCGAACCGCAGCACATGTACTGGGGTACCTGCAATATGATCTGGGCGAGCCATGATGGTGGCGTGAGCTGGCAAGCCGCTTATGGCACCGCCCCAGCGATTGGAGACGATAAGACGCCAGGGATCGGGCATACCATCGCCGTTTCCGACAACGGCAGCGTCTACGCGCTGGATCTGGAGAGCGTCCTGCGTGTCTCCCGTGATCATGGCGCGACGTGGACTGAACTGACGAAACCGCCGGTGGCCGAAAATAGCAGTGACACCCCCGCTTTCCCTCTTTTTCTTGCGGATGGCACCCTCTGTATCTCCTGCCGGCCTTCTCCCGGTCTTGCGGTTTCGCGGGATGACGGAAAGACCTGGCAACTCCAGTTGGAGGACAGCATCCTCCTGACGGTACGCGCCACGCCGAAAGGGAATGGCCTCTTCGCCTTTGATTCCACCGGCAGACTTCATCGGAGTGCCGATGGCGGAACCACGTTCACCATCATCAAAGAAACGCCCCACCAATGGGCACCGGGCTTGCGCTTTGCAGGTGGCCTCGCTGTCGCTGACAATGGCAAGGTGATGCTCTGGTCGCTCGGAGAACTCGTCGTGAGCAGCGATCACGGCGACACTTGGACCCGCCATCGCATCGAGACAAATTGGGATCGTGGCAGCTATCCGGGCATGAACCGGTATGCCTCTCCCGAGGGAAAATGCAGTGCCCTCGCCGTCACCGCAGACGGCAACACTTGGCTAAAGTGCGACAGCTCCCTGATGTGCCGCAGCACGGATTTTGGAGTGAGCTGGACAGGTTCCACGACCGGGTTGCAGGTTCTCTGCTACTTCAATGGATCGGCCATCAGCCCCCATGATCCACAGCAAGCCATGGTTGCCGCGCTCGACCAGGGAGTCTTTTTCACCAAAGACGGAGGCACCTCCTGGCAGCCCGTGAGGATACAGACCGAATGGTGGAATAACGATTGGCAGAACCATGACGGTAGTGTCGTCAAAGCGCACCCGACCCTTCCAAATACCTGGTTCGCCATCATTCACGGCCAAGGTGGGACACGGCACCCGCGCCTGCATCGCACCGACGATGGAGGATCCTCTTGGAAGCTCCTGCTCGATGTGAAAGCACAGTTCGGCGGGGAATGGAGCAAATGGCTCAACGATAGCGAGATGGGCGACCTCTCTTTTGACCCCCTGAATCCCGATCTGATGCACCTCGTGAACTACCAGCTCGGCGTCTTTCGCAGCACCGACGGCGGCACGACTTGGGCACACACTCTCCAAACCAAAAACGGGCTTAGCCTCGTCACCAGCCCCAGTGGAGAACACGTCTATTTGCAGTGTCTAAAACGCAGCGGCCTCTACGCAAGCCATGACCGTGGCCTGACTTGGATCATCGCCCATCCAGCCGATGGCGTGGACGGTCTCGTCCACCATCCGAAGAACGAAACCACTCTCTTCCTCAGTGAAGGACAGCATGAGAATTACTGGAGCCACCATGGCAGTCGCCCCGCTCGGCTCCTCCGTAGCACCGACGCCGGTAGCACCTGGACCGAGCTCGCAGCTCTCGACAGTGGCCCGCTCTACATCGACCCCGTGAGACCAGAGATCATGCTCATGAGCACCTTGCAAGGTGGCAAAGGCATTCTACGCAGCACGGACGGAGGCAACACCTGGGCAGAGTTTCACCGGGACGCGCTCAGTTATACTGCACGTGGTTTCACCTACGGCGGCACCCCCGGCACGGTCCTCTACCATATGTTCGGGAACATGGTCCGAACCGAGAAGCTCTATGACTGAGTCTTTTTCCCCAGTTTTGTTTTCCAAACTAATGAAATACTTTCCCTTCTTATTCCTTCTCTGCCTCACTTCCTCTCCCCTCCCCGCACAAAACCTTCGCCCCTGGGAAGACTATCGCGTCATCCTCTGGACAGGTGTGAAAGGCCAGCAAGCACAAAGCAATCCCCTTTTGCCCGAACGGCTGCGGGAGCTCGGCATCAACACTGGCATGATCGGTTCGGGCGGGGATGCCACCTTTTACGAACAACATGGCTTCGGCCACTACGTGGAAAATATCGTCAACGAAGGACTCTGCCTGAAGTTCCGCTCCCAGGTGACCGATTGGAATCAGTTCGTCACAAAATGGTCAGAGACACGGGACATGGTCGCCCTCGTCCGGGACTACTCGCTGGAAGACCCCGTTTGGCTCTCACGCATGGAAAAGCAGGTGCAAAAAACGGTACGCGACGCAGCCCCGAAGGAACCACTTCTCTACGACCTCCGGGACGAACTCTCCGTCACCATCTCCGCCAATCCCTTCGACTACGACTTTTCACCGGTCTCCCTGGAGGCTTTCCGGGAATGGCTCCAGACGCGCTACGATTCCCTCGAAAAACTCAATGCGCAGTGGGAGACGACTTTTGCGAATTGGGAAGACGTGCAGCCTTTCACCACCGACCAGATCAAACAGCGCATGGGCTCTGGCAAACCCGGGCCCGAAACAAACGTCGACTGGAGTGAAGTCCGTGGAGTAAAGCTCGACCTCAGCAAAGCCCAGTCCGAGCTCACCCGCTGGAACTTCGCCCCCTGGGCAGATCACCGCAGCTACATGGATCTGGCGCTCGCTCGCGCCCTCGAACACTTCCGTACAATCTCGCATCAAGCCGATCCCGCCACCCCGGTCGGCGTCGAAGGCACTCAGATGCCCCATGCCTTTGGCGGGTATGATCTCTGGAGCTTGAGCCAGGTGATGGACTGGGTGGAGCCCTATGACATCGGCAATTCCCGCGAGATCCTGGGCTCCTTCATGCCGGGGAAACCGATCCTCGCCACCGTATTTGAAACTGACACAAACACCGCGATGCGCCGACTCTGGCACCTGCTACTGGAAGGCGACAAAGGGTGCATCGTCTGGTGGAGCGAAGACGTGTTCGACTTCAGCAAACCGGATCTTCCCCTCACCGCCAAAGGAGAGGCACTCGCGCCGGTATTCAAATCCCTTCAGTCTCCCCTCGCTCGCCTCTTCCTGCGGGCCGAACGCGAACGAGATCCCCTGCTCATCCACTATTCCCAGCCCAGCATCCAAGCAGCCTGGCTGATGGAATCCACCGTCGATGGCAAGACTTGGCTACGCCGCTTTAGCAGCTTTGAAGCCGATCACAACCGCCACGCCGTCGTGCGCAACGCCTGGCTCAAGGCGCTGCAAGACCTCGGATTCAGCCCTGGCTTCATCGCCAGTGACGAGCTGGAAAAGGGGCTGCCGACGACAACCCGCCTCCTCATTCTCCCGCAGAGTTGGGCGATGAGCGAGGCAGAGATCACGGCGGTCGAGGCCTTCTCCCAACGCGAAAACCGCCTTATCATCGCCGATGGGCCGCACGGACTCTTTGATGAACATGGCACGATGCGGACGAACTTTGCCTGGCCCACTCAGGAAACTCCCGAGAGCACCCGGCTCACCTTCGGAACCCTACCCGGAGGCAAACCCTTCGAGGAAACCGGCACCACCCTCCGCGACCACCCCGCAAATCGACTCAAAACCGACTTTGATCCCGCCCCGCTCGAAGCGATCCGCCAACTTCTCGCTGAGCGCGGCGTCCGTCCTCCTGTCCGCGTGCCTGTGGAAACCCGTGTGCGAGTGCATCGATACACGCTCGGTGAGAAGACGCGTCTTATCGCCTTCGAGAGGAACGTCGAATACAAAATGCGCGAGGAACTCGCCCAAGCAGGCGGCAACGAACATCTCGAAAAACCGGCTACCTTCACCGCCCAGATGCAAAAACCAGGCCATGTCGTGAACCTCCGAACCGGCGAAAGACTCGGCAAAGTCCAAGAGTTTGAAGTCCCTCTCGATCCGTGGCAACCCGCCCTCTTTGCGGTCACAGAGGAACCGATGAGCCTTGAAGAGGTGATCCAGCTCGTGGAGTAGACGATTTGCTACTCCGCTTCGCTCAAAACCCACCCTTTTCCCATGCCCGAGTGGGATGACGACGGTCGTCGACACCGACCGGGGGCCGATCAGACCGTGTTTGATCGGTGATCCAACCCTGTCTGATGGTCCCGTGGGGGACGCGCCCAGTGTTCGGGGAAGCCTTGCGATTGTTTCGCGAAAAAGTCCGTGCCCCAAAACGGGTCCGCCTGGCAGAACTCGCCTGCGGAGAGCGGAGATCCTGATTATTCCTCTTCGTTTTCGTCTTTTGTGTTCCCACAAACCCGTCGAATTCGTCCAGGTATAATCTCGATCCCTGCACCCCACGCTGGGAGAATCTACTTTCGGATGGTTTTTAAAGATTTTCGTCCGTGACTGCTCCTTCGGAGGCGGAATTCACGAGCTTTGCATACTTGGCGAGGACTCCGCGGGTGTAACGTGGTTTCGGTTGTTTCCAGGCTTTTTTGCGTTTTGCGAGATCCTTGTCGGACACGTGAAGGGTCATTTCGCGCTTCTCGGCATCGATGGAGATCTTGTCTCCATCCTCAACAAGAGCAAGAGGACCACCCACAAACGCTTCGGGGGTGACGTGCCCGATCACAAAACCGTGACTGCCGCCGGAGAAACGACCATCGGTAATGAGGGCGACATCCTTGCCGAGTCCTGCCCCCATGATCGCGCCAGTGGGCCCGAGCATCTCCCGCATTCCGGGACCGCCTTTGGGGCCTTCCATGCGAATGACGACGACATCTCCTTTTTTGATTTTTCCTTTCAGAATGGCCTGCATCGCTTTTTCCTCGGAGTTATAAACTTTGGCGATGCCTTCGAAGGTGAGTCCTTCTTTGCCGGAGATCTTGGCGACGGCTCCCTGGGGAGCAAGGTTGCCGTAGAGAATGACGAGATGACCGTCCTTTTTGATGGGATTTCGGAACGGACGTATCACGGTTTGGCCTTTGGGGTAAGGCTTCACTTTTGCGAGATTCTGCGCCATCGTTTTGCCGGTCACGGTCATGCAATCTCCGTGGAGGAGACCTTCTTTGAGGAGCATTTTCATGAGTGGCAGGGTGCCGCCGATTTCGACGAGCTTCATCATCATGTTCTTTCCGCTCGGCTTGAGGTCGGCGAGGACGGGGACACGTTTTCCGATGCGAGTGAAGTCATCAATCGTGATCTTTACATTGGCGGCGCTGGCCATGGCGAGGAGGTGGAGCACGGCATTGGTCGATCCGCCGAGCGCGGTCACGACGGTGATGGCATTTTCAAAAGCCTTCTTGGTCATGATGTCGCGGGGACGGATGTTCTGATTGATGAGGTTCACGACGGCCACTCCGGCGTCGAAGCAGTCCATCATCTTTTCATCGCTCACGGCCGCCTGCGCGGAGCTGTTCGGGAGGCTCATGCCGAGGGCTTCGATGGCGCTCGCCATGGTGTTCGCAGTGTACATTCCGCCGCAGGATCCGGGGCCGGGAATCGCGGTCTCGGTGACGCCCTCGAGTTCCGCGTCGTCGATCTTTCCGGCGCTGTGTTGGCCCACTGCCTCAAAGACGGAAACGATATCAACGTCTTCTCCCTTGTGACATCCTGGCTTGATCGTGCCGCCGTAGACAAACACGCCGGGGCGGTTCATGCGTGCGATGGCCATGATGCAGCCGGGCATGTTTTTGTCACAGCCGCCGATCGCGACGACTCCGTCCATGCCCTCACAACCGACTACGGTCTCGATGGAGTCGGCGATGACTTCGCGGCTCACGAGAGAATACTTCATCCCTTCGGTACCCATGGATATGCCGTCGGAAATGGTGATGGTGTTGAACTCGACACCTTTGCCCCCGGCAGCATCGACTCCTTTGACGGACTCTTTGGCGAGTTTGTCGATATGCATGTTGCAGGGGGTCACCATGCTCCAGGTGGAGGCGATCCCGATGATGGATTTTTGAAAATCTTCGTTCGAGAAACCGACAGGATGCAGCATCGCCCGACTGGGGGCGCGGTCGGGACCATCGAGCATGAGAGACGAGAACTGACGGTGTGCCGGAGTGGCGGCTTTCTTCGGTGCGGATGTAGATTTTTTCATGACAGGGAAAGATGAGACACAATTCTATTTGATGGAAATACTATTTTTCGGGCGATATGATACCTTTTTGATATGAGCGAATATTCACTGCGCGAGCTGGAATGTTTTTTGACAGTAGCGGGAGAGTTGTCTTTTACCCGCGCTGCGGAGCGGCTCCGGCTCGCCCAGCCGCCCCTTTCCCGACACATTCAAAATCTGGAGGAAAAGCTCGGAGTGCTCCTCTTCGAGCGTTCCCGGCGAAATGTCGCACTCACTCCGGCGGGACTCGCTTTTCGAGAGGAAGCAAAGGATATCCTGCCGCGACTGCAACGAGCGGGAGAGGCAGCGAGGCGCGCGTCACGGGGGGAAACGGATCGGCTCGCCGTGGGATTCGTGAGTGCGGTCCTCTCTCCAGAGCTGGTCGCGGTCTTTACCGGCTTCCGGAAACGGTATCCGAAGATTCGACTGCAATTGCACGATCTATTGCCTTCGGATCAGTTGGCAGCTCTCGGAAGAAACGAGCTGGATATCGCATTTATCGGAGTCGCACCCGAAAAGTTATCGGTGGGGATCGCGGCAATCCCATGGAGAGAGGAGGTCCTTTTTGCATTTGTTCCACCAGACCATGAATTCTCGGTGCGGAAAGAAATTCGCCTCGCTGATCTCGCGGGGGAACCGTTCGTCATGATTTCCCCGGAAGCCGCGCCGGCCTATTCCTCGCACCTTCACCGCCTTTGCCTCAGTGCGGGCTTCCGCCCCCGCGTCGTCGAGGAAGCCTCGCGAGCGCAGGCGGTGGCGGCCCTCACGGTGGCGGGAGCGGGAGTGTCCATACTTCCAGCTTCCCTGCATCGCGTC
>JAGPCC010000323.1 GCA_018058245.1 Verrucomicrobiales bacterium | reverse complement strand
CGGATTTCCCGCTCCCCCTCGCACGACCTGCGTGAGAGCCCAGCCACGGCCCACCGCGGCGGGATCATGCAGCATGGGCACGAGACTTTGTCCCTGGATGTTGTCGGGCGCTGTTACGCCAGCCAGTTCGGTGAGGGTCGGGAAGAGATCCAGATGACTCACCGGCGTCTTCACAACTGAGCCTTTGCTGTTGGTTCCCGGAGCGACGATCAAAAGCGGGATGCGGGCACAGCCTTCGAAGAGGCTTTGCTTCTGCCAGAGACCATGCTCTCCCATGTGATATCCGTGATCGCTCGTAAAAACGATGATCGTGTTTTCCGCCAGCCCTAGCCGATCCAATGCTGCCACGACTCGACCGACTTGGGCGTCCATAAAACTGATGCTCGCATAATACCCCTGAACGCACTGACGGCGAAGGTCATCCGTGAGTTGATCCTGGTCCTTTTTATAGCTCCCGAGAGCGGCGAGCGGGACTTCGGGCGGATTTTTGTCGAGGGTCGGAAAGAGCGGCATTTCCGCTTCGGGATACCATCCATAGTAGGGGTCTTTCGGCGCGACATACGGGGTATGTGGGCGGAAAAATCCAACCGCAAGGAAAAAGGGCCGCTCTTGGTGTTTCGCGCAGCGCTCGAGGACCCACTCGGCATCGTCGGCCAGCATCGCGTCGGTGTGGAACTCATCGCTTTTCGGTGACGCATACCAACTCAGGGTACCCCCATACTGGCCGGGGGTCAGGGTGACGATCTCTTCTTGCTCCAAACGATCGACTCCGGCGGGATTCAGCTCGAGTTCCCACGAACCCGGATCGTCGTGTCCATCCGTGCCGATCGAGTTCGGAACATTGTAGTGATAGAGTTTCCCAACCCTGGCCGCAAAATATCCCGCGAGCCGAAACGACTGCGGGAGACTTTGCTGGGATGGGATGGTCTGACGAAAGATTTGCGCATTCGCGAGGATCCCGCTGCTGTTCGGATAGAGTCCCGTGAGCATCGAATTCCGACTCGGACCACAAAGCGGATAGGTGCAGTAGGCTCGCTCGAACTTCACCCCGCGCTCGGCGAGGGCATCGATATTCGGAGTTTTTGCCCTCGGATCGCCGTAGCACCCAAGGTAATTGTTCAAATCGTCCGAGATCAGGAAAAGCACGTTCGGTTTGTCAGCAGCCCCCACGAAGGAGCTAAGAAAGAGCAGGCTGAGCGAGAACAGGGTTGATTTCATAACGGAACAGGGTTGCACAAGGCGTTCCAAAAGATGGCACGAACCTCCCTGCCCCGTCGAGTCCCGTTATTCTGTTTTTTCACAGGCCTTCTCTCATTTCGCTACGATATGGTTTTCGCTCCTGCTGCGTTTTTGGCGCAAAAATGGTTTCCCGAACGCAAAATCGATGTCCCATAGCCCCATTGAGTCACTCTTTCGAGCAACCGCGAATGCGCTATCACGCGAAAATGAGATTCGACAGAGGGAAGGGTGCCGCCGTAGTATCTAGCCGAGCCGATGGGGCGTTCTCCCGGGCTCTTTTTCATTTACTCTATTCATCGCAAGGACCATGGCTGAAACGGCAACCCAATCTCAGACAGAACTCGGCTCATCAGACAAGGCCGTGATCGAAGAACTCCGCGAAGCTTACGCAGCGATGCGTTCCCAGCTCGAACTGGTCATCGTCGGACAGGACGAGGTCATCGAGCAGCTTCTCATCTCCATTTTCTGTCGCTCCCACGCCCTCCTCGTCGGAGTTCCGGGTTTGGCGAAGACTCTCCTGATTTCCACTCTGTCCGAGGTTCTGGATCTCAGCTTCAAACGGGTCCAGTTCACCCCCGATCTGATGCCAGCGGACATTACCGGGACGGAAGTGCTCGAAGAGGACATCGGCACCGGAAGGAGGATCTTTAAATTTGTGAAAGGCCCCATCTTCGCAAACATGATCCTTGCGGACGAGATCAACCGGACTCCGCCCAAGACTCAGGCGGCCCTCCTCGAAGCGATGCAGGAACACCATGTCACGATCGGCGAGGAGACCTACCCCCTGCCCGAGCCGTTTTTTGTCCTCGCAACGCAAAACCCGATCGAACAAGAAGGCACTTACCCGCTCCCCGAGGCCCAGCTCGATCGTTTCATGTTCAACATCCGGGTGAACTATCCAAGCGCGACCGAAGAAGAAGACATCATCAAGCGGGTCACGGGCACCTACAAAGCCAACATCCAGAAGCAACTCGACGGAGAGGCGGTCCTGAAACTGCAGAATGTCGTCCGCCGCGTCCCGGTTGCCGATCACGTCGTCACCTACGCCGCCCAGATTGCGAGGGCATCGCGACCACGTGAGGAAGGAGCCCCCGATTTCGTGCGCGAAATGGTTTCCTGGGGGGCTGGTCCCCGCGCCGGGATCTATCTCATCCTCGCGGCGAAAGCGCGTGCGATCCTACAAGGTCGTTACCATGCCACGACCGGAGACGTGCGTGCCGTCGCCCTACCTGTCCTGAGGCACCGCGTCCTCACCACTTTCAACGCCGAAGCGGCGGGGATCACCAGCGATGACATCGTGAATCGCTTGGTAGCGCATTTCCAGCCGTCGGCGGATCTGGAAGTTTGATCTGCGACTCCCGCACCCCTGCCTCATGTCGGAGACACCCCAGCCACAGTTCAGCGAAATGCTGCCGCCCGAGATCATCAACATGATCGGTCGGCTCGAATTCCTCGCGCGTAGCGCAAAAGAAGGAACCATCAACGGACGCCACACCAGTCCGCACAAAGGATTCTCCGTGGAATTCGCGGAACATCGGCAGTATGTCACTGGGGATGATCTCCGGAATCTCGACTGGCGGGTCTACGGCAAAAGTGATCGCTATTATATCAAGCAGTACATCGAAGAGACGAACATGCGGGTCACCCTGCTCGTCGACGCCTCTGGATCGATGGGCTACACCGGGGAAAAGTCCGCTCCGCTCGGGGGAAAGACGCACCTCTCCAAATTCGAATACGCCCGCTACCTCGCCTCGGCTCTGACCTACCTGCTCATCCGCCAACAGGACGCCGTCGGTCTCGTCACCTTTGACGAAACGATCCAAACCTACCTGCGGCCCACCGCCAAACCGAGCCAAGTCCGGACGATCCTCGAATCCCTCGCCGCAACGACCCCGCAACACGACACGCGCTGCGCCGCCACTTTTCACGAAATCGCCGAACGCATCCCATCCCGGGGCCTCATCATCGTGATCAGCGATTTTTTCGACGATGCCGAAGCGATCAAAAATGCCCTGCATCACTTCCGCTTCAAACATCACGAGCTGGTCGTATTTCACCTCATGGCCGAGGAGGAACTGACCTTTCCCTTCGACAAATTCGACGACTTCCGCTGCCTCGAAGTCGAGGGCCGCCGCCTCAACATCGACCCCGCCACGATCCGTGCCTCCTACCTCGACCGCGTCCAGGCGCACCTAAAATCCATCGAACTCGCCTGCGGCCAGATGCAAGCCGACTACGTCCCCATCAGTACCAGAACACCAGTAACAGAAGCTCTCTTCTCCTATTTTTCTCAGAGAAAATAGGAGAAGAGAGCTTCAGCTGTTTAGCTATTAGCTGTTTAGCCATTTAGCTTTTCTAAAATCGAAATCCCGCCCCCTTTTTCCCTTCCTACCTAAACAGCTAAACAACTAAACAACTAAACAGCTAAACAGCTTCCCCATGCTTTTCCTCAATACAGTCCTGCTCCTCGGTGCTCTTGGGATTGCGATTCCTATCGTGATCCATTTGCTGAACCGCCGCTCGAGCCGGGTCGTGGACTGGGGGGCGATGAACTTCCTGCTCGAGTCACTCGCAATCCGAAATCGCCGGATTCAGCTCGAAGAGGCGCTCCTGATGGCGACCCGCTGTCTCCTCGTCGGTCTGCTCGCGCTCGCCCTTGCGCGTCCCTTCATCCCACCAGGTTCGACGATCCCGTGGCTACTGGTGCTGCCGCTGCTGCTCCTCGCCGTCGTGGGAATCGGCATCACGGTGGTGCTGCACGACGAACCAAAATGGCGGCGTTGGATTGGCGGTATCTCCCTCTTGCTTCTCCTCGCCTGCATTTCCCTGATTGTTTTTGAAAAATATCTCAACCTCTCCCGTTTCGCGCCGGGAGCAAGGCAGGACATCGCCCTGATCATCGACGCCTCCACTTCGATGGGTATCGAGATCGATGGAACGACCAACTTCGAGCGCGCCGTGGAGGAGGCCCGCACTCTCATCAAACGAGCCCCTCGCGGCCATGCCTTCAGCCTCATTGTGGGCGGCCCGTCTCCCGGGGCGCGTATCCTGGATCCCACGACAGATCGCGCCACGCTCGATGCGGCTCTGGAGGATCTCACTCCACTCGACGGCGCCATGACGACCTACCAGGCATTTACCCTCGCCTCCCTCAGTCTCGCTCGCGGCGACAATCCGGCAAAGCAGATCGTCATCCTGACAGACGAACAGAACGTCGGTTGGGAGATCGGTCAAAGCGGTCGTTGGAACTTCCTCCGCGATGCTTTCCGAAATCTCCCCTCCGAACCGCAGATCATGATCCGGAAAATGCCACTCCCGGAATTTATCCGAAATATCGCGGTCACCGAGATCCATCTTTCCAGAGAAATCGTCGGGGTCGACCGACCCGTCAGCATCACCGCCACAGTCGCGAACACCGGCAATGAAGCCGTCACTCCAGGTGCGCTGGTCCTCTCCGTCGATGGCGGTCAGGACTATCGAGACACATCGGTCGGGCAACTCCGCCCCGGAGAGGAACAGGTCATCACTTTTACCCATCAGTTTGCCGAAGCGGGGGCGCATTCCCTCTCGATCGCGCTGGAAGTCGAGGATGACATCTCGAGTGACAATACGAACTATTCCGCCGTGAATGTCGCGAGCGAATTGCGAGTCCTCATCGTCGATGGCCGTCCCTCGGCGACGGCATTCGATAGTGCCTCGACCTTTGCTGCCGTGGCCCTTGCTCCCTCAGCCCTGACCCTCGATCCCACTCTGGAAGCGAACTCGGTCAGCGTGAGCGATGAAGAAGCCGATGATTTTAATCGAGAGTATGACCCGACTCTCGATGCGATCCGGTTCCTCGTCGATCCGCAGGTGGTGAAGCTCCCTGACATTACCACGATAACGGACTTTTCGGACTTCGATACGGTCATCCTCGCCGACGTCCCGCGCTTGTCCGCGACAACCGCAGAGGCACTCACCCGATACGTTTCCAACGGCGGGGGTCTCCTTGTCGCCGCCGGACAGAAGTC
>JAGPCC010000081.1:3440-18356 GCA_018058245.1 Verrucomicrobiales bacterium | reverse complement strand
GGATTATTTTGGCGGACTCTCCTGGTATCAGGTTCGACCCGGGTTGAAGGATCCCTCTCTCTCCAAGATGGAATCGGCAAACGTCGCCGTGATTTTGGCGACGGAAAAAGAGCTCGGGGGTCCCTACTTTTCCGGAAAGATGGCGCTGCCCGGGGAAGGGGATGGGCGGTCGGAGCCGGCGGATTTTTTCCCCTACTCCTCCGAGAAATCACTCTCGCGAACGGTCGTTCAGAGCCTGACATTGCCAGAACTGTCCATCGCGAGGAACGAGATTTTCGCTCGATATGGATTCCCGTTTTCGTCGAAAACTCTTCAGGAGTATTTCTCAAGGAAGTCGAATTACAATCGGGAGGAAAGCGCGACCGATCCTGATTTCAACACGATCGAGAGACACAACATCTGGCTGATTGAGAAAATCGAACGAATTCAGGGCGGTCCTCACCGCTGGTGACGCGCTTTACTCCAGAAGAGTCAGGGTAAGTCGTCTCAGGTCCATGACCGACTTCCCCGGGATCTCCCGCGCTTGTAGTTTCAACTCGCCTTCGCCTTCTGCTAGTTCGATGGTTCCCAGAGCGAGGGAACGAAATTCCTTCATTTGGCTCTCTCCGTCCGGGCGTGGGACCATGTCCTGATTTGTGTTGAGGGGCGGATCCCATCCCGGCGTCACCGTTCCCGTAAGCCGAGAACCCGGAAAGCTGAGCTCCACAGTGGAGCCAACGTCGGCAAGGGGGCAGGTGTAGTCAATCGTGACCGCATATTTACCCGCTGTGTGGATCGTCAGTTTCCAGACGATAGAGTCCTCCAAGCTCTTCCAGTTCACGAAATACGAGCAATTGGGCGCATTGCTGCTGCGTTTCATGCCGCCACGTGGTTCACCATCCCGAGCAGGGAGCATTGTGATAGGGAATTCCCGGTAGCCTACCGTGAGCGGTCTCGGATCAATCGCATTGGGGTTTCCCTTCTTCTTGAGATTCGGTTTCTGGGAATCGCTCGCGGGAGGGGGCGAACCGAACATTTCCTTGCGCCAATCTGTCACCGCTGCGCTCAATGTGGCCGTCAGAGCGGGCTCTCGTTCCTGGATCGGTTCGCTCTGGCCAGGGTCTGCGACCATGTCAAAGAGCTTGCCTTCATGGTCGAGACGGTAGTTTTGCGTGCGTACGCTGACCTTCCCGGCCCAGGTCGAGAAAATCTTCCGATCCGACCATTCCGGTGACTGATTCAGGAGCAGCGGACTGAGATCCCGACCGTCGAGAGGCTTGTCTCCCACCCGGGTAACTCCCGTCAGTGCTGTCAGAGTCGGGAGCAGATCGATCGCTCCACTGATCTGGGAGACCGTGTGCCCTGCCGGAAGTTTCGCGGGCCAGCGGAGATAACATACGGAACGCACCCCTCCTTCGTCCGTTTGACCTTTTCGCCCTTTCATCCCGCCAGTCCAGCGCATTGAGTTGGGACCATTGTCAGAAAAATACAAAACAAGGGTGTTCTCTTCGAGCTGGAGCTCCTTCAGTTTTGCGAGGACCCGACCGACGTTTCTGTCCTGGTTTTCCATCATCGCGAGAGCACAGCGGGTTTCAGCATCATTCTCTTTGGTCGGTTCGGTGGCCTTCTGAGTCAGCATCAGGTCTTTGAATCGATTCCAGTCTTCCTCCGGGGCCGCCCAGGGGGAATGAGGTGTTGTAAAGGGAACGTAACAGAAAAACGGTTTGTCTTTATTTTGCTCGATAAAGCCAATCGCCTTGTCCGTGCAGACGTCGACGATGTACCCTTTGGTTTTGATCATTTTCCCATTCTCCTCCAGAGGTGCGTCAAAATATTCGCCCCAGTGACCAGAGGTATGCCCGAAATATGTATCGAAACCACGAGCCATCGGGTGATAGGGCCACTGACTGCCATTGTGCCATTTACCAAAGGCTCCCGTAGCATAACCGGCTGCTTTGAGGGCATCGGCGATGGTCTTTTCATCGAGATTCAGGCGCTCCTGTCCCGTCGAAACTCCCCGAACGCCCCCTCTCGGATGATACCGACCGGTAAGAAACTCGGCGCGTGTCGGAGAGCAGACCGGGCATACGTAAAAGCGATCAAGGGACACTCCCCGCTGTGCGATGGAATCGATGTTCGGAGTCGAAACCTGTTTGTTGCCAGACTGGCTGTAGTCACCCCACCCGGCATCGTCCGCGAGGAAGATGACCACATTGGGTTGATTCGAATGGACCAGACTCGGGAAAAAAACAAGTGAGAGAAAGACGCAGACGATGGCGGGAGAAAGTCGGGAGGGGGAATTCATGAGACTGAGGAGAAAGAATCAATCAACGAGATTGCCCACGATGACATTGCCATTTTCAGCAGGGACGGCAATGGCGGGAATTTCTCTGGTGGTGTTGCGCCCCCAATCGGTGATGAGGTTGCCTTGAATCATATTTTTCGAAGCTTTTTCATCCGCAAAGACAGCGGAACCGGTGATCCCGGTAAAGGTGTTGCCGCTGACATTGACGTGACTGCCGCCCTCGATGCGGACGCCCGTTCCCATGTCGATTTGCATTGGGTTTTTGTGCTCCGGAAGGCGTTTTTCTTTCCCTTCTCCGATGTGGCTGTTGCAAAAACTGTTGCCGGTGATCGCGATGCGGCCGCTCTCGGCACTGACCCGGACGGAGAACTCGTGAACGAGAGTGAAGGTATTGGCAGAGACGGCGCATCCATGCGCATCACGGAGATCGATCCCGCCTTCCAGGTGGTGGGCGATGACATTCGCACTGAGGGTGATGCCGTAGCAGTCGCGGTCAAGAATGATGGCTGTGCCATTGCATTCCTCGATCATGTTGCCGGAAAGGACGGAGCCGTAGGTGTTTTCAATGACAACCCCGTTGCCAAGGTGATCGTCGATGTTGTTTCCATTCATGCAGAGGTTGTAGGAGTCGATACAACGGAGGGCATCCTGATTTTCCTCAAATTGATTTCCGTTTACGACGATATCGTGTCCGGCGTGAATCTGTACCCCGGATTTTTTGTTGTAGGTGAAGATGGAATCGGCGATACGGGCATCCTCGTAACAATCCATCAGGGTGACGCCGTTGCCGCCATGATGATCGACAGAGAGACCGTGGAGAAGAATCTCGTCGATTGCTTCAGCGTGAACGCCATCGCCACTTTTCTCGTTTCCGGAAATCCGGAAGTTGCCCAACTGAATGCGCCAGAGTCGGGCTTTGGAATTCTTTGTGCGATCCCCAGGACTCAGGACAAAAGCAGGTTCTCCTGTGGTATTGACGTTTTTGATATGGGTCGAGGGACCCGCTCCCTCAAGGCGCGTTTCGGGTGTGGAAATGACAAGAGGTTTTGTGATCTCGAAGGTGCCTGCGGGTAGTCTCACGATTCCTCCAGAAACGGGCAAAGCGTCGATCGCGGCCTGTAGGTTCTCGAACGTAGCCGCATCAATCTCCGCAGGCGGGACAGTGGCCCCGGCAGTGGGATCGTCCTGAGCGAGGAGGACGCTGCAGAGGAGGCAGAGCACGGAAGCGATGATGAAGGGGGGGAATCGACTCGGTTTCATGTAGCCTATCGTAGAGCATTGTTCCCGGACAGGAAACTCGAAACTCCCATGAGTTCCGTTGCGGGGAGAACTAGCAGCGAAGATGGTGAGTCCTTGGTCACGCAGGGACTTTTTTTACATCGAGAATATCGAGGAGAATGCCGTGGACTTCCCGGTTTTGCATGAAAGCTGGAAAGCGTTTGCTGCCTGGCCCGAAAGCACAGAACTCGACCAGTTCGCCGGTGTGGTTCTGGCTGGTCCAACCGACGCCGGTGTGTTCGAAGACGACTGCTCCGACGCGATCTTTGAGACCCTGGGCCAGCTTGGTCTGGTCCTCGGTCAGTTTCAGTCCGGTGTATTTTTCAAAGGCAGCAGCAAGTTTTGGTCCGCTGAGCGCGGCGACGCCATCTGCCTTCATCCACTCGAAAGAATGTCGAAATCCCTGTAGGCGATCAAAATACGAGTTGCTCCCGGCGTAGCTTCCGGGACCAAATTGCTCGTCGGGATTCCCTTTGACGCCGTTCATCTGGATGCCACCGCAGCCATGATCGGTGGTGATCACGAGGAGGGTGTCAGGGTGTTTGTCGATGTAATCGAGCGCTACGCCGATGGCGTCATCGAAGGCGAGTTGATCATGGATCGAGGCGGCCGCGTCGTTGGCATGTCCGGCGTGGTCGATACGGGCACCTTCCACGAGCAGGAAAAATCCCTCGGGTGAGCCATCGAGTTGACGCAAGGCGGCTCCCGTCATCTCTGCGAGGCGAGGGACTGAAAGATCCAGCTTGGGATCGTTGAGGCGGTCCAGCTCGAAGGGCATGTGGCCGTCGGAGAAAAGACCGAGGAGGGGAGTGCCTGCCTCGCCACCCACTTTCTGCAGAGCTTTCCGGTCGCCGACAAACCCGTATCCGGCGGAGCTGTATTTCTTTCGCAGATCGTCACTGAAATTTTTAATGCCTCCGCCGAGTAACACGTCGACTTTACGGTCGAGATATTGTTCGGCAATGTCGGGTTCTTTACCGCGGTCTTTGGACGTCGCGGCAAAACCTGCCGGGGTGGCGTGGGTGATCGTCGCGGTGGTCACCAAGCCAGTGCGTTTGCCGACTTTTTGCAGTTTTTCGTGAAGAGTGGGCAGCGGTCTTCCGTCGGGCAGAATATTCAGCATCCCGTTGGTGATCCGTTCGCCGATGCCCCAGGCACTTGCGGCTGCGGCTGAGTCGGTAACGCAACTGCTAGCGGAGTAGGTTTCGACAAGGGCGCGGACGACGGGACGTTCGCGGTAGCTCTTTGTCCAGTGCGGCTCGGTGCCACCACTGCGTTGGCGGAACAATTTGGCGAGCGAGGGCGCCCCCAGATTCATCCCATCACTGACCATGAAGATGACATTCCGCGCCTGGCCGTCATTGGCCGCCGCCTTTCGGGTATCATCTGCCAGGAGAGAGGACTCGGCTCCGAACACGGCACTGGTAGCGAAGCTAGCACTGAGAAAATTACGACGGCTGGTGGTGGATGAATTCATGGTATTCGGTGGGTGCTTCGAGAAAGTGTATCCAGATTTTGGATCAATATTGCCTGCAAAATAAATAAGAAAATGGCCGTTTCATGCCAGTGGGTGGCTCGGTAGGAGGAGCGAAGACCAAGCGGGAGAGGTTATTTCGAAGACTGTAGGAATGCGAGCAAATCGCGCAGTTCGCGATCGGTCATCGCCATGGGGAGTCCGGTAGGCATGAATGACAGGGAGAGGTCTTCAATCGCTTTGACATCGGCGCGACTGAAAGTGTGATTTCGGCCGAGCGCATCGCGAATCTGTTCGTTGATGTAGGAGCGCAGCTGTAGGCCGATAAAAGTGCTGCCATCGTTGAGTGTGATCACGCGCGGCATGAACTGCGGGGCGATGTCCCGATTTGGATCGAGGATCGCGCCGAGCAGCCATAGCTTGTCCTCGCGACCCGCGACATGACTGAGATCAGGACCGACTACATTTCCGCGACCGTCGGCACGGTGGCAGTTGGCACAGAGTGCGAGTTTGGGATTGTGAAAAATCCGCTCACCAGCGATGGGATCGGCAGGAGTTTTGATCGCCTCGATCCGTGTCTGCCAGGCAGCGGTATCCGTGAGGGCAGGACGGTCTTTGGAAAGAGCGGCCGGATCGAGCAACGCTACGATCAACTCCGCCGACTGCGGGAACTGAGTTGCGACCGCACGCAGGGGAGCGCTTTGGATGTCCGATAGTTTTACTCCGCGCAGAGCACGCAGCGCTTCCTCGCGGAGCGTCGCATCCTCCGCGCGGGAGAGATCGAGCAAGAGCTCGAGGTGTTCGTCGGCTACGGCGGCGAGTCCCAGGATGGCCTCTGCACGAATCTGCGAACTACGGGATTCCTCGGCGGCGACGGTGGCAAGAAGTTGTTGGGTAACTTTCGGATTTCCGGCGAGAACTCGAACGACTTCCAGGGAGAGAGTGGCGTCTTTCAAATCGAGTAAGTGCTGCAGAAGCTCTACGGTGAGACCGCTCGGGAAAATGAGTTTTTGGGCAGCATTGTCCGCAACCGGACTCATCGACGGAACAGGCAGAAGCCGCAAGGCAAAGGCGCGGAGTTTCGGGGAACTGGATTCGTCTTTCACTCTTGCGAGGAGTAGCTCCGGATTGCGCAGGCCCAGTTCTGGCTGACCGCTGAGGGAAGTGTGGGTAGCAACGGCAGCCTCGAAAACTTCGTAAGCAAGATCGCTGCGACCGAGCAAGGTCACTACGGCGGGAAGGTAAGTCTTCAGATCTTCATCCGCGATCCAGCGCAGGGTCTCGAACTGGACTCGGGCATCTTTGTCATTCAGTAAGAGATCGACCCATGGCTGCGGATCGACTGTCGCGAGTCTCAGAGCCTGCACTGCCGCGATGCGATCGATCTCTGACCAGGTTTGCAAATCTTTGGGAGTCCATTTGCCCGCGAGCCGTCGCAGGGAGGACAGTGCGGCGCTGGCGAGAAAGGGGTCCTCGTCGCGGCTTCGCTCGAATAGTTCGGCTTGGGAAAGATCGGTTTCTCCACGACGCAATTTGGTGGCGAGGGTTGCTGCGTCATTGCGAGGTTCTAGCTCGAGCGGCCCGATCCAGTTTGCCTTGGAGAGGTCGATCTCTAGTTTCCAAAGACGTCCGAACCCGTGTACGGGATAGTTCGCGTCGACCCAGTCGGTGAGATAGTAGACCTTTGTACCATCGTCTTTGTGATACTTATCATAGGCAATGGCAACTGGGCGGAAAAAGCGTGAACCACGCGCGAGCGTGACCTGCGTTGCGGTGAAGCTGGATCCGTGTGCCGTGAGTGGGAAAAAGTCGATGCGACCGTCTCCCCAAGAAGGCACGAGGAGTCCACGCCCGAGTGGCAGCACTCCGCAGGGTGCTTCGCCAGAGGGGTGAATCATGGGGAGAGTGCCACGCATTTCCCCGTTCCAGCAGACGAAGGGGTGGGGTGTAGTGCCACCGTATTTTCGACGGTAGCCGTAGTCCCCGTCCTCGACGATGTGAAGTACCTTGCAGGGCGGATTTTCGCCGGGATCATTTTCCGCGACAAAGATCTCCCCGTCGTTCCGCACCGTGACGCCGAAGGGATTCCAGAAACCCTCTGCCACCTTGCGTAGATTGCCGCCGTCGGCGCTGAGTCGGAAAATTCCGCCACGATCGATGCCGGTGAACGCGGAGCCGTCCTTCGCTTTCAGGGTCCAAGCATTCGCGAAATTTTCACCGAGCCCGAATACAAGATCTCCGTTCGGGTCCCACGCGAGCCCCGAGAGAGCGTTGTGCGGATAGACCGCATCGGAAACGAGATCGACGAGAGTCTCTTCGAGGTCGCCCGTGCCGTCACCGTTGCTGTCCCGCACTCGCAAAATGCGGTCGCGTTCGGAGAGGTAAACCCAGCCGTCGGCACCGAGTTCGAGATCCATGGTTTGCTCGGTAGCGGCGTAGAAGATCTGGCGGGTGCCGTCCGGATCAAATCGGAGAATCTGGTCGTGTTTGGGACCCGGATAATCCTCGGGTGGCAGGTGAGTATGACAGGCAATCGCCCAGATCCTGCCCTGATCATCGACATCCACGCCGGTGGGTGTGGCGATGTCAGGGTGTTCTGCGACGAGGGTTAGTTGTACGCCGGGCTGTAGAATCTCGATCTCTGAGGGATGATCATCGGCAGCGGTTGCGATCGCAGTGAGCGATAAAGTAGTGCCGAGAAAGAGGAGACTCTTGATCATGATTTGTGAAAAGGATGAGCTGCCGCAGGGATAATTTGGAAGACTCCGAGAGAATTAAATCTTTGCCTTACTTCACGATTTCTTTCACCTTTAGGTTTTTCCAGTTCACCTTGATGCCGCCGCCCGAGTGAATCTGGAGTGCAATCGATCCAGTCGCCGCTGCGATCTTCTCGTCTTCGAGATCAATCATCTGGATTCCGTTCAACCAACTGGTAACATGACCGCCGACGACGCGGATTTTCATGGTGTTCCAATCGCCGAACTTGAGAGCTTTTTCCGCTTCCGGGTCCGGTTTGATGAGCCATCCGCGTCCCCCTGTTTCGTAAACGCCACCCGAGAATTTGTTCGGCGGTGCCACTTCCACCTGCCAGCCAGTGATGTTTGTGCCATCCAGGGACGAGCGGAAAAAGATGCCGCTGTTGCCATCGGCAGATTGTTTGAAATCAACGGTCAGTTCGAAATCCTTATACTGCTTTTCGGTCGCAAGATAACCATAGGCGGCGTCGGGGCCGCTTTCGCAAACGAGTTCGCCATTTTCAATGTACCATTTTTCGGTGCCGTGAACTTTCCAGCCAGTCAGATCTTTGCCATTAAAAAGGGAGGTTCCTTCGTCGTCGGCGGCAGCATGTTGCAGTGTCGTGGCGAGTCCGAGGAACAGAGAGAGGAGAAGAGTCGTCGTTTTCATCATGCCAAGAGTGAACCGCTACTGGCGGGAATCGTCAATCGTAAGCATCGCCGCATTCGCGAAGCTCGTGGAGGAACTCTCTCCCCAGGAGGTTTTTATCTAAAAAGGCGATTGTCTTGGGGAGGCTCTGGGTATTGTCCCCCGGCTATGCTCGGAAATGACTTCTGAACTTCCCCGTATCCCTCGAATCCGGCATTGCGTAAGAGTTTCCCTCTGGCACATTCCCGCGCTATGAAAACCAGTTTCGTCTTACTCTCATTCGTTTCGCTCTCCGGTTCGCTTTTGGCGGACGACTGGGCTCAATTCCAGGGTCCGACCCGTGCGGGGATTTCTTCGGAAACGGGATTAAATCTCTCTAATTGGAAGGTCGATGCCCCGCCGGTGGTTTGGGAAAAGGAATTGAACGAGGGATTTGGTGGAGCCGCGATTGTCGGGGACGAAGTATTTCTTGTGGATCGGGATCTCGGGGAGCGTGACAAGCTGCTCTGTCTTTCGTTGGAGGATGGTAGCGAGAAATGGAGTTTTCGTTATGACTTTGCTGGTAAACTTCCTTTTCCGGGGAGTCGGGGAGTCCCGCTTGTGGATGACGAAGCCGTCTATTTTATTAGTGGATTCGGTCAGGTTTTCCGCATCAATCGGACTTCTCACCAGCAAGACTGGATGGTCTCGATTCAGGATGTCTACGCAGCGACTCCGCCGAAGTGGGGCTGGGCACAGAGCGTCGTAAAAGTCGGAGATATCCTCATTGTGCCTGCGATGGCGGAGGGCGCAGGCCTCATTGGACTCGATGCAAAATCCGGGAAAGAACTCTGGAAGACGCCGGGATTCGGTGACTCTCATTCGACCCCGACGGTTCTTACCCTCCACGGAGTCGAGCAGGCCGTTTTTGTCGCCACCAAAAAGGAGGGGGAATTGAATCTGGGTACAACCATCAGCGTCGAGCCGAAGTCAGGAAAGGTGCTCTGGAAGACGGACGCCTATTTTAATAAGATCCCGATCCCGTTCCCGACCAAGGTGACGGAAGAACTCGTCTTTCTGACCGGCGGATACGGGGACGGTAGTTGTATGGTCAAGGTTACGAAAAAGGGAGACGACTGGAAGGTGGAAAAAGTGTTTGCTCTCAAACAGGGCACCCAGATTCATCCTCCGTTTGTGATCGGAGACCACCTCTATCTGCTCGCGAATGAGAATGACAATCACAAGGGTGAGGCTCGCAAGACAGGTGGATTGATGTGTCTCGACTTCGATGGCAAGACCATCTGGCAGACCGGTGATGAACCCTTCATGGGTAGGGGGAATATGATCCTGGTGGATGGTCATCTCCTCATTCAGGATGGCGAAGTCGGTTATCTGCGATCGGTCGTGCCGTCTCCCGACGGATACAAAGAAGTCGCGATGACGGATGTGTTTGGTAAAAAAACGGAAGTGGACGACCAGATTGCCAAGCAAGCAGGAAAGGAGAATCTCAAAATGCCCGACTTCAAATTCTGGTCGCCAATGGCACTCTCGAACGGTCGCCTCGTCATGCGCGGGCAGGACAAGATGAAGTGTCTCGACCTTCGCAAGTAGTCTCCGACAGGGTGCGGGTGGCAGGGAATAGGGGCAAACTAAATTTGGCAATTGGACTGGGATTGCAGTAATCTCGGGCAATGTTCTGGCTGCGGGCTATTCTCTTTTCGACGCCGCTCCTGCTTGTTTTCGGTGGGGTGTGGCTCTTCGACCGGGTTGCCGAATTTCAACTCTCCCAAGAGTCCGGGGTCATGGTCTGTGCGATCCAGGAACCCGTTGGTTACTTGAACCCTCTTGCTCCCGCGAGCGGCATCACCGGCGAGATCACGGACCTGATCTTTGATCCGCTGCTCACGCGGGACGACGATCTGCGATTGCGCCCTCATCTCCTCGATCAGTGGACGACCCGCACGGTCGTCACGATTCGTTGTTCCAGTGAGGAAGCGGCCGGTGAGACCGAGGCCATGCTGCGATCTGGCGAATGGCTGAGTGCGGGCATGAACCTGCTCGCCCTAGACCGGACCGAGTCCGTCCTCACTGTAGCGCTGGAGGGAGTCGAGGCGGGACGAGAGGAGAAATGGATCGCGGGATTTTCACCCGAAGTTCTCGGTCACTATCTGCTCGTAAAACTGACCTTGAAACATTCGATCCGGGACTCTTTTGAAACCTACCTGCAAGGATCTGTCGAGAAGAGTCAGATCCGCATGCTTGAGTATCGGGGGGACGACGAGGTCGATCTTTTTGTGCAAGGCGACACCGACCTCTTCTTGCGGGAGCTACAGCTCTACTATCAGTCCAATCGCAATCTCGATCCCCAGATCGAAAATCTCGGGCAGAGGTGCTACACAAGTGCGCACGAGATGATTCTCGATTTTCGGAACGATGTCTTCTGGCACGATGGAGAGCGGTTCACGACAGAAGATGTTGTCTTTTCTTTTCAGGAACTGACGCGACCGGATTCCCCCCTGCCGCTGGTGGATTCTTTTCGTTTTGTGGGGACCTTGCGGGCGGAATCTGCTCAGAGAATCAAAATCGAACTCGCCGACGAAGTTCCCGCAACGATGTTGGAATGCTGGGAGAAACTCCCCGTCCTGCCCTCCCACTGTTTTACCCACCTCTCCGATCCATCGGAGCGGGAGGCATTCTTCGCGAACCCAATCGGGACGGGGCCGTATCGACTGAGCTCGAGGCGCAACGATGGCGGAGTCGAACTGACTGCAAATGAGAACTACTTCGCCGGGGTACCGCTCGAAAAGCGCCTCCGCTACCGCCAGTTTGGATCCCTCGAGGCGACTCTGCTGGCGCTTCGTTCCGGGACCCTCGATCTGATCGTGCCCGATGAGCGCTTTTCCGACTGGTCGGCTCGCAATCCCGGGGTCGTGCGGACGATGCACGCAGAACCCCGCTTTCAGCATTTTGTAGCTTGGAATCTGGACAAGGCACCCTGGGATCAGGCTCCCGTTCGGCTGGCACTCGCCCAGGCGATCAATCTCGAACCGATCCTCCGTGATACGAAGACGGAGTTCCAGCAGGGGGTGAAAAGTCTCTTTTTTCCAGGGATCGAGTCCTGTGATGCGACGATGGCATTGCCGCTCTACGATCCTCGCGGAGCAGAGGCTCTTTTCGAAGCGCAGGGATTTCACCTGAACAAAACGACCGGGATGCGGGAAGGTGCCAAAGGCATTCCGCTGGCCTTTACGGTCTCCGTGAGTGAGTCCAATGAGGAGCATCTGCGACTTGCCACCGCGCTGGCAGAGCAGTGGGCCGGTGTCGGAGTGGGCGTGAAGGTGGAAGCACTGAGTTGGAACGATCTTCTCAGCACTCGCCTCCTCAATCGCGAATTCGATGGGGTGTTGCTCAGTTGGGAGATCCCCTACGAGCGGGATCGCTTTGCCGTCTGGCACTCCTCCCAAGCGGGTCCCGGAGGAACAAATTTCACAGGGCTGAACGATCCCGGAGTCGATGAAACCCTTGAGAAAATTCGTTTCGAATCCGATCCCTCGTTACTGAAAAATCTCACCGCCCGCTTGCAGGAATCCATCGCGAGGCTGCAGCCCTGTCTTTTTCTCTGCGATACCGGGCGTATCCTGACCCTGCGCACCGGTTCGCTGGAAGTCTTCCGCCCGCAATCTGGGGACCGGACACCGAAGCCTCTGTCCCTCGGAAAAGCGGGGCTGCCGCACTCACGTCCCTGGTGGGTCCGACAGGAAACGGTGGAGAAACATCGTCTGGATTTTCCGGAGCCTCGCTAAAGAGACCATGGCCCGACTCATTCTCCAACGTCTCCTCGTCTCTCTGATCCGCTTTGGTGGGGCCATCCTTGTGCTTTTGGTGCTAGTAGAGTTTGCCTACTGCGTCCTCGGGGGATCGGGGAATCACGTCTGGCTCTACGATTCCTATGGGCCAGTCCCTCCAGAACTGACTTCGCGTCCGGTGAACTGGGCCGGGCTCTTTTTTGATCGCCTCGCGGCGACCCTTCCTGTCGCAGGACTCGCTTTTGGAGGAATCCTCTTGATCGGGTACAGCTGGGGGGTGATGGGGGCAAGATTGCGGAGATTCCACCTCGCCCGCATTCTTAGCGCTCCGTTCAGCGCGTTTGCCTGCATTCCCGGTTTCTGGTTTGTCGTGCTAGTGGCGATTTATTCGTACTTTTCCTGGCAGCGGCCCGGATTTGCCAATGATCTCATTGTCGAGGACGGTCCAAACTTGCTCGCATGGTGGCATGCCGCCGTCATTGCTCTTCCCGCGATGGCGCTTGGCGCTGCTTGGCAGATCCGGGAAGTCTCTGGCGTCCTCGAGCGGGAGGTCGCGCTACCCTATGTCAAAGGTCTCCACCTCGCGGGTTACAGCGACGAAGACATCTTTTACGGAAACGCCTTCCGGCGCGCAGTGCCCTTGCTGATCTCGGTGAGTGACAGGACGCTCTCCTCAGTCGTGGGCAGCCTCATCTGTCTGGAGTACGCCTTTCGGTTTCCGGGGAGCGGTGCTCTCCTCGTTGAGTCGGTGAAACTGCAGAGCTACGCCGGGATCTTTGTCAGTGCGCTCTCGCTCTCTCTGATCGTCAGTGTAGGCGTGCTCCTGCGTGACTGGATTTTGAAATTGGTGCAACCGGAATAAGTGGATGGCAAACCGTCGTAACTCAAAAGTTGTCTCCTCCTCCACGCGGGCTCTCGTGAGGGCCTGGCAGGTTCGTCGCGCGCTTTTTCTTGTCGTTCCCTACTTCTTCCTCCTCCTCTGGTTATTTACCGGAGGTGTCCACATGGATGTGCGGCCGGGGGAACTCTACGAAGTGCCGTCCGAACCGGCTTGGGAAAAACCGAATGCCGAGCACTGGTTAGGGACTACGGGCGAGGGCGCGGATCTTTTTGATCTGAGCCGTCACGCGATGGCGACCTCGGTCGCTGTGGCGGTTGTGAGCGTCGCTCTCGGGATCGGTCTGGCCCTCCTGTTTACGGCGCTGTATGTCTTCGATCCTGGGAAAAAGCGGTTTCAGTTGCTCTACATGATGAGTCGCGGCGGATATATCGTGCCATCGATGGTCGTGCTCGTGATCCTCGCCGGAGCTTCCGGAGGCAGTCTCGGGGTGGCGATTTTCGGACTCATTCTAGTTATTGCGTTTCATCTCAGTCCCGTCCTCGCGAATTGGTTTCAGGAGGGGGAAAGTGGCTTTGATGTGACCGCTGGGTACGTCCTCGGGCTTTCGCGCCGGGAGATTGTGCTCCACCGAGTCTTTCCGAAAGTGCTCCGTCGTCTTCCCGGGGTCTTCGCTTCGCTGGTGCCTCCCGTTGTCCTGATCGAGATGGCGCTCTCTTTTCTGGGACTCACTGGGGACAGGCTCAGTTGCGGTGCGATGATCGCGTACGGCCAAGCGATGATTATTGAGGCTCCATGGATGGCGATCTCTCCTGGGATCATGGCGTCTGGTGTTGTTTTGATTCTTTCCCTTCTCGGATGGCGGGTCTCCGCTGCCTTGCAGATTGGACCGCTCCCTCGCATCTTTTGACCTCATGGATGTGCCGACTCCCATTCTCCTCGAGGTAAAAAACCTCAGCGTCGAGCGCTCTGCCGGACTCGGCGAGCGCGGCATCGGTCTACGCCGTGTTTCCCTCTCTCTCGCGAGTGGAGAGATCATCGTTCTCGCCGGAGAGACCGGCAGCGGGAAATCCCTCCTCGCCCGCCTCCTCCTCGGGGCCGCAGGTCCGCAGGCAAAGGTGCTCGGTGGCTCAATTTTTTTCGAAGGGCGCGATCTTCTCAAGATCAAGCCACGAGAGTTCCGCGAAGTGCGGCGCAGCGGTATCTCGATGATCACTGGCGACGGCGTAGGACAGTGGAATCCCGATCGGACGGTTCGCCAATGGCTCCGGGATTGTGTCCGTATGGCGAGGCGATCAGGAGTACGGGGCGGGGAGAAAGAGTGGAGCGATCTCTTCTACAGCGTCGGGATCGTCGAGCCAGAACGGATTCTTCCGATGTTGATGGGCGACGTCTCTCTCTTGCTTTCGAAACGGATTTTGTTGATGCGTGCCTTGCTCACGCGAGCCCGGCTGCTCGTATGTGACGAGGCGACCTCTGACCTTGATCGCATTGGTGAGATACAGTTTCTCGAGCTGCTCACGAGGGTGCGAGAGGAGCACGGACTCGGGATTCTGATGACGTGCGGGAGTCTCCGGGGCATAGATCGCTATGCAGATCGCGCCGCGATCTTTTACGAAGGTGGGATTCTTGAAGCTGGGACCGCCGTTGATCTGTTGCGTCGTCCCCGATATGCCTACACACAGGAGTTTCGGGGATGTGACCCAGGGATCTCGGATCTCCCGCGCGAACTTCCTACGATCAGTCGGGAGGCGGCGCGGGAAGCGGAGACCGCGATTCACGAAGCCTCCTCGTCTCTCGAAGACAGCGTTGTTGCTTAGTCGGCCTCCAGAAATCGAGCGGGCAAATTCAGGATCCCTGCCCGCCTCTCCGG
>JAGPCC010000081.1:0-3340 GCA_018058245.1 Verrucomicrobiales bacterium | reverse complement strand
GGTGAGTTCGTTATTTGTGATGCCTCCGTGTTGGACATCGCGTCGTATTGGCCTATGAGAGAGAGGCAAACCACAGAAAGAGAATGATAACGGAAGAGTTAGTTCGGGAACACCTGAAGAAAGTCAATTACCCAGGTTTCAGCCGCGATATCCTGTCCTTCGGACTGGTAAAGAAAATACTTATCAGCGGGAATGATATCGTAGTCTCCATCGGAATCGCGACCAAAGATCCGGCCATTCCGCGTGGGATTCATGAAGGCGTCGAAGCGACCCTAAAGAGCATCGAGGGGGTCGGCAAAGTCACGATCGAGTTTGATATTCAAGACCCTCCGGATCCCGTCACGGGTGGGAATCCTGCTGCTGGTCAGTCGAGCATCCCCGGAGTAAAGAAAATCATCGCCGTGGCCAGTGGAAAAGGGGGAGTCGGCAAATCGACCGTCGCGACCAATCTCGCGATTGCCCTCAGTCGCACCGGCGCGAAGGTGGGTCTCTGCGACTGTGACCTCTACGGACCGAGCGTAGCGCTCATGCTCGGGGCGACCGATCAGCAGCCCATGGCGACCGATCAGAATGAAATCGTCCCGATCGAAGCTCATGGTATCAAAGCCATCTCGATGGGATTTCTCCTCAGCGAAGATTCCCCCGTGATCGTGCGTGGACCACTGGCGACGCGCTACATCCAGCAGTTTTTGCGGCAGTGCCTCTGGGGAGATCTTGATTACCTAGTCCTCGACCTTCCTCCCGGCACTGGTGACATCCAGCTCACGATCGTGCAGACCGTCTCTCTCGATGCCAGCGTGATCGTCACGACTCCGCAAGAAGTTGCCCTCATTGATGCCCGCAAAGCCGCTGGCATGTTTCGCAAAGTGAATGTCCCGATCTCGGGGATCATTGAGAACATGGCCTGGTTTGAATGTGCTCACGGAGAGAAATATCCCATCTTCGGAGAAGGTGGGGGAGCGATCGAAGCCGCCCGACTCGGTGTGCCTCTGCTTGCACAGATCCCACTCGATATCACGACAAGGCAGCGCTCCGACCAGGGGCAGCCTATCGCGACCCTCGATCCCGCCGGGAACACCATTTCGGCGGCCTTTGCCACATTGGCGGATTCACTGATCCAAATCATCTCTCGCGGTGCGTGAATAGCGGAAGTAAGTCCCAGAAACAGGGTTGCCTACCCGACCAAACCCTCTTCATCCGAGCCGCATCATCCGAAGGAGAGGACAAAAAGACGGGACTCCGTTCTGAATTTGTGCGATAAAAACAGACTGCCACTGCCACTGCCAACGTCTCCTCCATATCAGACCATGAAACTCCTCCCCCTCACGCTCCTTTTCAGTTCGCTGGCCTTCTTTGTTGTTTCCTGCGGTTCGACGCCAGTAACGAATCGAAATTTCAACAACGGATACCAATATCGGAGCGGACCAAGGAGCTTCCAAACCGCAGAAGACGGTTGGAACGTGGGCCAGAGCGGCGGCAATACACGGGTTTCCTTCACGAACTGATCGTTTTTACTCCCGATTAGCGACCCCATTGTGGTTCGTTTTGAGCAGGGAAATCACGCAATAGCGGATCACAAATTTCTTGCTTGCTTCCACTTCTTGCGATTAAGTCTCATTATCGTAAGTGATTCGATGGGGATTTGATTTTCTTTCGGACGCTTTGCGCTGCACTGTTGCAGTCTTATGAAAGGCAATCCACAAGTCATCGAAGCACTCAACGCCGGTCTCACCATTGAGCTGACCGCGATCAATCAGTATTTTATCTGCGCCAAAATGTGCAAAGATTGGGGGCTGAACAAGCTCGCCGACCACTTCTACGAAGAATCGATTGAGGAAATGAAGCATGCCGAGGAGGTCATCGACCGCATTCTTTACCTCGACGGCATTCCCGACATCGCTCGCTACGATAAAATCCTCGTTGGTCCCGATCCTAGGCAACAGATCCAAGACAGCCACACCCTCGAAAGCAAAGGTGTTGCCACCTACAACGAAGGCGTCCGCCTCTGTCTCGAAGTCGGAGACTCAGGCTCTCGCGATCTCATGGAGCGTATGGTCGTGGAGTCCGAGACTAGCATCGACTGGGCGGAGACTCAGCTTGACCTCATCGACCGCGTCGGTCTTGAGCGTTATCTTTCCCAGCAATTCGGCGACGCAAAAGAGAGCTAATTCGACCCGCAGGCATGATCGCCCCCCTTCCACAACCTACTGCCGCCGTCACGACCTGCCGGTTCGCGTCTGGGGAGCCGGACGGTGGGGGGATCCTTTGCTACTGCGCGAATGTTACCGAAGCAACCGTAAAAGCCGAGGTAGATGCCGGGCGAGTCACGACCGTCGCTGAGGTGATGGAAGTAACGGGAGCCGGAACCGGATGCCGAGGTTGTCACTGCCGCATCCAGCGAGTCCTCAGCGGACTACCCGCTCGCTGCAGTGGTCGCTTCGACCAATGTCACCAGTGCGGATGCATCAATGCAATCTGCCGCTGCGAAGCAGCCTGAGAGTGGACGAAACGAGTCCTCTGACGGGAGGTAACCGAGGTCGTTTGGTTTTCTGTGCTACCATCTCCGGATATCCCTGACGGGGGAGGGGGCAAACCCGTTTTTCTTCGCTCAACCAGCGAAGAGCGAGAGTTTCCGTTCGAAAATGCCTACTCTTCGAGCGTGGTCGCAGAGTTTTCCAGTTTCGTGGGGAGAGCATCCACAGAATACGGCGCGGGGCGTTTCCGGACCCAGCCGCCGCCTGGTTTTTTGGTCGGTTCGGGAAGAGGGACCTCCTCGACTGCAGCGCCTCCGCCCAGAGCCCGGTAGAGTCCGACATAGTTTCGGGCAATCTGCCCTTTCGAAGTCACGGACACATCCTGATTCTGAAAGAGGACCCGCTCCGAGTCGATCACTCGCTGGAAGTCGACAAGACCCTCGGTGTAATTCTGCTTCACAAGCTCCACGGAATCCTCCGACGCCGAAACGGCTCGTCGTAACGCCGAGAGGCGCACCTTCTCCGTCACCACCCCGGCCATGCTAGTCTCCACTTCCTCGACCGCATTCAGGACCGACTTCTCGTAGGCTGCATAGGCCTGCATGGACCTCGCCTCCTCGACCCGGATCTCATTCTTGATCTGTCCACTGCGGAACAAATTCCACCGTACCGACGGACCGAAGGTATAGGCAGAGCTGGAAGCGTTCGGAAGATCAGAAATATCGAGCGCTTCTAGTTCCAGCATTCCGGTCAGAGAAAAGCGAGGGTAGAGCCCCGACTCCGCCACCCCGATTTTTGCCACCGCAGATGCCAGATTCCGTTCGGCCCGTCTCACATCCGGGCGTGCCCGCAGGAGATCCGCCGGG
>JAGPCC010000080.1 GCA_018058245.1 Verrucomicrobiales bacterium | reverse complement strand
GTGCCGGATTCCACCAGGGATCAAAATGAATCACCGTGTCCGCCGCCGTGAGATTCAACCCAGTGCCCCCGGCACGGAGACTGATCAGAAATACAGGGGCCTTTCCTGATTGGAAGTCATCGCAAAGTTGCCCCCTATCCTTCGACTGTCCGGTTAGGGTAAGGAACTTCACCTTTTCTCGAGTGAGAGCCTCCTCAATGATCGCAATCATCCCGGTAAATTGGGAGAAAATCAGAATCTTTCGCCCCTCTTTCACCATGGAAGGAATCCAACCCATGATCAGGTCGAGTTTCGCAGAGTTTTTCATCTTCTGCGCGGACGGCAACTTCAACAATTGCGGATGATTGCAAACCTGGCGCAACTTGAGTAAGGCATCCAGAACCAGCAACTTCGTCTTTTCTGTTCCGATCCGAGAAATTTCTTCATGAACCTCGCGACTCACCGCAGCCCGAACAGCCTCATAGAGCTCCACTTGTTTCGGTAGTAACTCGATCGTCCTGACGATCTCTGTCTTCGGGGGCAAGTCTTTGGCGACGAGCGTCTTGGTGCGACGCAACATCAAAGGCGCGACTCGCTCTGAAAGTCGCTTTCGCAAACCCTCATCCCGATGTTTTTCAATGGGGATTCGATAACAACGATTGAAACTCTCCTCCGATCCGAGGAACCCAGGGGTAAGGAAGTGAAAGAGCGACCACAACTCCCCAAGGTGGTTCTCGATGGGAGTGCCGGACAGACAAAGCCGATGTCGGGCGTCGATCTTGTGAGCGACTTTTGTCACTTGGGACGCTGTATTCTTGATGGTGTGTGCTTCGTCGAGAACCACATAATGGAACGGCTGATTGAGGAGTTCCTCTGCGTCACGGAACAATACTGGATACGAAGTGACGACAAGGTCACAATGTTGCAGCACCGAGTAATATTTCTTCCTCTGAGGCCCTTGCAACGCGAGCACTTTGAGTGAGGGCGCAAATTTTTTCGCCTCTTTTTCCCAATTCGGAACGACGCTTTTCGGTGCGAGAATCAGACTCGGTAGATCCCCCCGCCCCGCCATCTTTTCACAATGGAGGTGGCAAAGCGTCTGGATGGTCTTCCCGAGTCCCATGTCATCCGCTAGGATCCCTCCCAGATTTTGTTCCCGGAGAAACTGAAGCCACTCAAAACCATCCTGCTGATATGGGCGCAGGTTTGCCAAAAATCCCTGAGGGGCTTCTGGATTTTCCCGCGGGCGAAGCGACTCGATTTCCTCGGCTTTTCGCTTTAGCGCCTCAGGAGCATCATTCACGAGGGAGTCCTCGCCCTTGTAGCGAATCAATTGGGCAGCGCGGACATGATGCAGTTTGACCATCCCCCCCTCGGAGACCGGATGGTGATCAAATAGCTCGGTCAGCAGTCCGAGAATGGTTTGGAGTTTCTTCGCAGGGATTGCGATCCAATCCCCGGTTTCACTGACTTGGATCGGAACCTTCTTCTCAGCGGGCCATTTTTCCAAATTAGAGAGGGAAAAACCGGCGGGCTTGCTCTCCAAGTAACGGACGAGACACGGCAAAAGGTTCACTTTTTCCTTCCCCTTAAGAATCCCATATTCAAAACCAAACCAATCTACCGCATCGTTTTCCGCATGAATTTCCCCGTAGTAATCAAGCGGCTCGATGACATGGAGTCCGAAGTCTGGATCAACATTGATCGTGCAATTTAGCAACTCCAGTTCAGCCCTCCGATTGGAGAGGAAATCTGCCCAGAAAACCTCCTGCATCCCCTTCCGAATCGCAGAGTAGGCGTAACACTGCCGATATTCCGGTACAATTTCGTCCCACGGATACAGCTCTACGAGCCGCTTTAATCCCATCGCCCGGAGTCGAGATTCTACGCCGGGACAATCTCCGTCCAACCGTGCCAGCGGCATGTCTTCGAGCACAGCTCTCGCATCCGAATCATCCCAATGAAGTATCCCGGCACGCACGTCAGCAGAAAAGAGGTAGATGGAACTCCGGAGTTTTCCCAGACCGAAGGTCGCGTCTTGCACACCACCCTTCTCTAACATTGCCGCCATCAACAAGGCCGCGACGTGCTCATTGTTTCTCTCCCGCGACCGATCTGAACTACCATCGACTTTCCAGTCCTCGCCGCTCTTCTGGATCACGATGCTCACTTCGGACACCGGTCCCTCGACCTCAGCGGTCACCTGCCCAAAAATCCCAGCGAACTGGCCCTGGAGATTCGCCGTCACCACCCGGACTGCTCCATTTTCTACGAGCCACCGCCCCTTCTGCAGAGTCTCCAAGGAGAAAATTCCCTGGTAGAAGGGAGCTTCGGAAAGTTTGATCTGTCCCAAGACTCCCGAGCCGATTAGATCGGATTCGGTAAATCGGGGTTTTGGACTGATCGACGATTCGTTCAAAATAGCGGCGGAAGGAACGGGAAGCCTATCCCCCAAAACCCCTGAACTTTCAACCTGTACAAACAGAATTTTTGCCCAAGTGGCTTGTCGGGGGTCACAACCTGAAAAGCAGAAGAGCCAGGCGGATCGCTCCGCCTGGCTCCAGGTATTACGCCACGACCGAAAACATTCGGCCGAAATTCAAATCAACGAGTGAGTTCCGACTTCAACTGACTGAGAAGACGACTGCTTTTCGAAGCCAGTTCCTCCAATCGAATCCGTTCTTTTACTCCTCGTGGCATTTCCGATGCCATTTCCGACAACTCCTGCTGCAAATGGTTCAATTCCGAAAGCACAGTAAGTCCACCCGCTCCGTTTTCCACTGGATTTTCGCTAATTGAGACCGGGTTAAACCCCGCGAGAAACCGGGCTGATGTCTGGTGAATATCGCCGCCCATTTGCACGTATCCACGAACGAGAACTCTTCCATCACTATCTGGAGCACCGATCTCCTGACCGTGGCCATTCAATCGCCTCTCGATCATTCCGGTAGTAGTACCACGGGCAGGCATCGGCGGAAGATAGGAATCAATGCGATCTGGCACACTCTGTCTCGCGCCTCCCAGCGCAGGGGTATAACTCGCGGGGATGATTTGATCCGCCTCCAAATAGCTCGCATCAATCTGCGAATCCCCCATCTCTTTCTGGCCAACAAGGTCCAAACTGGACAAGTCATCGATTTCCTCCGCAAGAAGGAGCTGCGGAAAATGCGCCCCGACAACGCCATTTGTAGAATTCGAAGAATTGGAAGTCTGGGAACTCTCTACGAGAGCCATCCCGGAGGAAGCGGACGTAAGTAGTGCATTTGGCTTAGTGCCTCCCTCACGACTGAGGAATGCCCCACCGACGATCCCCATCACGGCGACCGCCGCAGCGGCAGCTGCCGGAAACCACTTGAGCCGGAAATCGAAAGGGATGACGACACGATCTGGAGCGACTTCCACTGGATCCAAAAGCTTCAAGGTGGGACGCTCCACGCTACTCGCCCACTCGTTTCTAAGACCTTCCCCGAGAAGGGCCATGACTTCCTGCATCGAAGAGAGCTCTGCTCGAGCGATGGGAGAATCCTGCAACTTCGCAGCAAATTCGGCCGCTTCGGCTGCACTCATCTCACCAAGAGCATAAGCGGTCATTTGCGGATCATCCGGATTGATTGGTTCACGATTCATTGGATTGGCAGTAAGGGTAATTATTCAGAATCAAGTTCGACTCCCATGAAGGATCTCAGGCGTTTTATACCGGTGTGGATCAGAAAACCGACGTTGCTCACGCTGAGGCCAGTGACATCTGAAATTTCTTTGTAGCTCAAGTCGCCTTGGAATTTTAGGCGAATCACTTCCCTTTGATTTTCGGGAAGACGGTCCAACAGAAGCATCACTTCCGTGTGCCTCTCCCGCTCCTCCATCGCCCGGGAAGGGTCTGGGGCGGAATCGTTCAAATTGTCGAACGCTTCTCCAGCCGAGCATATCATCGGATTTTCCTTCCGAAGAACATCAATCGAACGGTTGCGGCAGACTGTATAGAGCCAACTCTTCAAGCGCCCCTGAATCATTTCAGGATCCTGGCGATGCAATTTGATAAACGTATCCTGCACCACGTCCCGAGCGCGATCCCAATCACCGCCGAGAAGCCCTGCGGCATAACCCGTCAAAGGACCTTCAAAATCTGCTTGGGCAGATTCTACCAGTTCGCGTGGCGAAACTTCCATGATATGGAGTGGGACGGCGGACATAAGTGCGATGACTACATCGCTTAAAACGAACCGCCTGGAGACTTCTTAGAAAAAACTGTAGAAATCTAGCCCTGATTCCGTCATTTCTCAACGGCAGGCTTCTCCCGTGAGGACTTTTTCGGGCAGTGCGATGTTTCTGAGACTACACCCTCTGAATTCACTCCGCAGAAAATCGGCACAAAATGAACCCTCATCTCTCCATTTCTGGTCATCCGTGAGGTCTACCCGTGCGTAGGTGAGAATCATTTTTTGCAAATATGAGATTTAAAAGTTGCATTCATTAATATATCCGTAGTATTTGAGTGTGTTAACAAAATAGCGACTCAACCCACATTCTCACCTTTTCATCTCCCATGGCCAAAATCTTAGTAATCGATGACGAAGCCGCCATCCTGAAACTCATGGCAAAATCCTGCACTCAGCAGGGCCACGAAGTTACGGCGGTACTTTCCGGAAAGGAGGCCCTGAGTTCTCTCGACCTCGACGCCCCTGACCTCATGATTGTCGATCTTCTGATCGGTGACATGAACGGTCTCGACGTAATCCGCTATAGTAATGAGCATCACCCAAAGACCAAAGTAATCATGGTCACAGGAAATGCCACCATCGAAACCGCTGTCGAAGCGATGCGTTTAGGGGCCTTCGATTACCTCACGAAACCCTTTGAGCTCGCCGATTTGCAGCGCACCGTCGAACTCGCTCTCCAGCAAAAAGGAACCCAATCGCCTGTAGCGGTGGAGAGTTTCGAATCCTCGGCGATCGCTCAGGCTTCCGGGAGCATGATCGGCGATAGCGCAAAAATCCAGGAGATCCTGAAAATCATCGCCAAAATTGCCAACAACGACTCCCCTGTTCTACTAGAAGGTGAGTTCGGTTCTGGAAAGCAAATGGTCGCGCGCAGCATTCACAATGCGAGTTCTCGAAACACCGCCCCTTTCAAGGTGCTCCAGTGCTCTGCCCTCCCCGAAGAATTGCTCGAAGCGGAACTTTTCGGAATCCCCGGCGGGCGGGGCGAAACCATCTTTTCGCGTGCTGCCGGTGGCACCATGCTGCTCGAAGAGATCCACATGCTCCCGGTGAGACTCCAGTCGAAACTCGAGTCGTACTTGGAGGAGATCAACACTCGGCGAGTTGCCAATGAACTCCCGGCGCGCATGAACGTCCGTTTCATCGCATCCTCAGCGAAGCCTCTCCAAGAGTGTGTCGAAGCGGGACAGTTCCGTGAAGATCTCTTTTACAAAATCTCCGTGATTCCGATTGAAGTTCCCCCCCTCCGCTCCCGTGTAGAGGACATTGACGTTCTCTCGGAGCATTTTGTAACAAAGTATGCAGAAAGAACCGGAACCAAAGTCCCCGAAATTGATAAATACGCAAAACGACTTCTTGAAGGCTATAACTGGCCCGGGAACGTAGGAGAACTGCAAAACGCGATGGAACGAGCCTGCGCATTTGCCGAGGCGGGACGGATTCGCCCCGTTGACCTTCCCCCTAAAGTGACCCAAAAGGTTGAAATCACTGATGAAGATGAAAAGACCACTCATCACCTACCGATCGGGGTAGGTCTCTCCGATTACGTGCGAAAGCAGGAAAAACTCTTCATCCGCGAAACGCTGAAATACAACGGTGGTTCCCGGGAAAAAACAGCGAGTATGCTCGGTGTGAGTATTGCAACACTTTATCGGAAAATGGGTTTGAAGCTCGAAAAAGACAAAGTGATGGGGTGACCAGCCCATTCTTTCACGACTGTGATCTTGTTGCCCCGTTCGCCAAGCGAGCGGGGCATTTTTTTTGCCCAACGTGGTGGATGTCTCCTCCAGTTAGAGGCAGGGAGAAAGGATTTCTTTTTGCCAGCACAACAAAGCATCCTGTTTCTCGGACTCAGAAAGATTCGTGGCGGCGAGGCGCTCCATCGAAGAACGAGTCGCGATGACCGTAGGTTCGATTCCGAGTTCGCCAGCTTTCTGATCTCGAAACCGGCGAATCTTCTCAAATTTCACCTCGTCGATTTCCAGTCGGTTCCCCTCTCCGCGACGATGTTTTACGGGATAGTCGGAACTCTTGACTCGCTTTGCCAGATCAATCGCATCATGAAGTCGCTTCACTGGACCTGGGCGAAGATAGTGCGGGGGATTCACCTCACGTCCCATCTCCAACTGCTCCGCCATATTCACAATCTCCTGGTTCCCAAGAAACTTAAAGGCCGGTCGATCAAGTCGTTTGCACTCTTCGTCTCTCCACATCCAGAGATGCTTCAAAAAGTGGAGACCTTTCGAGGAAAGTTTTCCCCACCCAGTGACACGCCACACTTCATCTTCCGATTTTCCGGTGCGACACAACACGGTACCTTGTGCGGCGAGACAGCTCTCCACAAACCAGCCGAGACGCTCCGCTTCGGCCAATCGATCCAAGTACTTTCCTCCCAAATCTAAAAGATATCGAACATCGTTGAACGCGTACGCAAGCATCTTCTCATTCAACGGGCGACGGCTCCAATCTGCCTTTTGGGATTGTTTTGAGAGCTTAATGCCATATTCATCTTCCAAAAGGTTTGCGAGGCCAAATTTTTCCTTTCCTAGAAATCGAGCCCCCACCTGGGTATCATAGATTTTTCGAGGAACCCAGTTGAAGGTGCTGTTGAACAAGGAAATGTCGTAGTCCGCTCCGTGCATCCAGACGATTTCGAAGCGATCCACAAAGAGCGTAAATTCTCGGAGAGCATCGATTCCGATAGCAAGAGGATCAAAGATCGCCAAGGCACCCGGTATCGAGAACTGGATAAGACATAATTTCGTCTCGTAGGAGTGCATACTATCGGCCTCCGTATCGATCGAGCAGGCTCCGAAATGACCGAGATCTTCGGCCTTTCGGACGAAGGCACGAAGTCCTTCGACATCGTCAATATAATCCTCAGAGACCGAGGCCAAAGATTCCAATTCAGATTGACTCATCAGGAATCCTCTCACTGAATGCCGCGAAGTAACAACTCCGCATTCGAGCTGGTAGACCGAATCAGCTTCAGCAGAACAACCATTGCCTCTGGAGCCGGGCGTTGCGCCATCTGTTTCCGCAGAGAGTTGATCCGTTGAAATTCTTCCGGATGATACAAAAGCTCATCCTTCCTCGTTCCGCTTTTCAGAAGATGGATCGCCGGGAAAATGCGGGACTCGGCCATTTCGCGGTCGAGGGTGATCTCCATATTGCCAGTGCCCTTAAATTCTTCAAAAATCACGTCGTCCATCCGACTATCCGTTTCGATGAGACAACTGGCGAGAATCGTAAGACTCCCTCCTTCTTCGACATTTCTTGCCGCCCCGAAAAACCGTCGGGAACGTTCCAGCGCCTTAGGTGAGATCCCGCCGCTTCCGATAGGACTACTCCCACCCCCGCCCGATGCTCCGCGTTTGTTGTGTCGCCCTTGAGCGCCGCCATTCGCATTCCCTCCTCCCGACTGCTTGGCTGAGTTATGAGCTCTTGCCAATCGGGTGAGACTATCCAGCAATATGACCACATCTTTCCCGATCTCAACGAGCCGCTTGGCACGGTTCAAGACCATATCGGCAACTTCCGTATGTCGGTTCGAAGACTCATCAAAAGTAGAACTGAAAACGTCGGCGGATACAGTTTCCCGGAAGTCGGTCACTTCTTCGGGTCGCTCGTCGAGCAATAGGACAATCAACTCCACATCCGGATTGTTTTCCTTAATGGAAACGGCAATATTTTTCAGCAAAATCGTCTTACCGCCGCGGGGAGGAGCAACGATCAACCCCCGCTGCCCTTTGCCTAGCGGTGCAACCAAATCAATCACTCGCGGCGAAGGTGCCTGCGAACTCTTGCACTCCAGGATCAACCGTTCCGTCGGGTGCATCGCCGTGAGAGTGTCAAACATCGGGGGTGCGGACCATTCCTCCGCCGGAAGACCTTCGATCTCGACTACACTGTCCACAGAAAGGAATTTTTCGCGTTCCCGCGGAGCCCGAATGAGGCAGCGTAATCGTTGCCCTGTGCGCAGATCATGCTTTTTGACAAATGTCGCATTGATGTAAACATCGTCCGCATTCGCTGCAAAGCTAAAAGCGGGCCACCGAAGGAACCCAAAGGAATCGCCGGAATACTCCAGAAATCCCTCTGCTTCCAGCACAGTTCCCTTGGAACCGTAGAACTTCAGAATCTCGAAAACCAACTGATGTTTGGATCGCATCCCTGCAACCCGCAGTTCGAGTTCTTGAGCAATCTTGTGCAACTCAATCAGAGAAGTCTGCTGAAATGCATTGATATCAATATTTCCCGGATAAGAAACCTCATCAAGGGCAACTTCTGCCGCTCCTGGGCTTCCCTCTTCTGGATCTGTCGTCGAATTTTCTGTCATTCAATTTAGCAGGTTCTTGCAGCGGGAAGCCAAATGTCTGATTTGCAATTCGAGCACTTCGAGTGCGCCGTCGTTCCAGATCACTATATTTCCCTTTTCAATTTTTTTCTCTATTCGCAACTGGGAGTCGATGATCCGCTCCGCAACCTCTGCATCCAGACCACGCCCTTGGCAAAGTCGTTCCACTTGAACTGCTCGTGAGGCCGCGACCACCAAATCAAGATCCCGGACTAGCGGAAAATCAACTTCATAAAGAAGCGGAACTTCGATCAACGAAATTCGGACAGCATCTGTAATCGCTTGCGAGTAACTGTCTACCCGGCTCAAAACCAGAGGATGCAAAACCGCTTCTATCTTCTCACGAAATTCAGAATTTTCAAATAAGAGTTCGCGGAGTGTCTTTCGGCAAATCGCATTCTCGGAAATCAACTCTACTCCGAATTTCTTGCCGATCCGTTGAATTTGCTCCTGCACTTCTCGCTCCTGGTAGAGGGAGGCAACTGCTTCGTCACAGTTGAAGCGGCTCATGGTTCCCGCAGGGAAGGCTCTTTCAAACAGCGAGGAGACAAGCGATTTTCCGCAAGCTACACCGCCCGTCACTGCAATCGTAAGTTTCATCCTCCTAGCAAAAAAAACGCGGCTCGGAAGCCGCGTTTCCCTGAAATCTCATCGACTTCAATCTCCTTATCCTTGAATCACTTCTGGTAAGGGACTGGACCCGGAGCAAAGGCCGCAGGAGTAGTGATGGGCGGGCGAGGCACTGGCTCGGGGAGTGGCTCATCCTTGATTCGACCATTGATCGGCATCCCTGCAGGATCCATCAACTGGGCCTTCACAAAGATCGTAAGGTTGCGCTTCAGATGAAGTTCCACACTGGAGCGAAAGAGACGACCGATCGCAGGGAGGTCTCCCAAGAACGGAATCTTGTCTTCAATATCCTGAATGTCTTCGCGAATCAATCCACCAAGAGCCACTGTCTGCCCGTCCCAAATCGTCACCTGCGTGGTAACTTTCCGAGTATTGAAGATCGGCATCTCGATTCTGTTTTCTGTCACAACGACAGGAACCGCAAGACCAAGAGCATTTACAGAGGTTGTTTGGATAGGACTGCCGTAGTTAATAAATCCATCAAATTCAACCACCTCAGGAGCGAGGTTCAAATCGATTGTAAATTCATCTGCACCGAGCACTGGATCCACTTCCAAGGTTACTCCCGTATTCCGAGTTTCGAACGCGGTAGGAGTCGCTGGAGTTACGGGGAAAGCACCGCTACTAGAAGCCCCCGGTCCTGTTGTGCCGATAGAACCAAACTGGTTTGGAATCTCCGGTGGATCATATTCGGTTGGGTAGATGAACTCGCGAATCACCTCGATTTTCGCACGCTGACCGCTACGGGCCATCACGGACGGTGCAGAAAGGAGATCGACCCCTTTCTTCTGGGCCAATGCACGGATCATCACTTGAAACTGGGGGTCCGTAAAGACACCCGCAATACCAAATACCGCCGGTGCCATCGCTGACAGTCCCTGACCACCTCCCGCAGCCTCCGCAATCAACGCATCAATGGAGTTCCCATCGATGGCGCGTGTTCCAGAACGAAGACCTGCAGTGACATTATTGAAACCAACCGGAAGCTGGGTCGCAGGGTTCACAAAACTGTAATCCGCTGGATTCCCGGCCCCGACCTGATTTCCGGTAGTACCGCCGGCTCCGAAGACACGAGGAGTCGATCCCAGGTTAAACGGTCCCAGAAGCCAATCGAACCCGAGTTCGTTTCCATCTTCTTCACTGATCTCCACAAAACGGGAGGTGATGTAAATCTGCTTCTCAACCCCACTCTGGAGCGATTCAATGTAGGCCTCGATCAGTTCCATTTGATCCGAAGTGTTTCTCACGATCAACTGAGATGTAGACTTGTTATAGACCGCGCTAGCGCCACCGGCGAACGAGATACCAGCACTTTCCAGAATCTCCTTGGCACCTCTGCGGGTCGAAGGACCGGCACCGCCTCCAGCAGCTACAGGATCTGCAAATGGATCGCCTCCCCCACCACCACCAGCAGCGGCACCTCCGCCACTGTCAGCCGAGAGGAATGTCGGTGGAACAACGTAGACATTCGTGAACAAGTCCGCATCCGGAGTCGAGATCGGAACGACCTTCACGGCAAATGGCTCCACCTTGTACTTCAATTGAGCGAGCGAAGTAGTGTATCGTAGTGCTTCCGCAAGCGGAACGTTGGAAAGCCTCAGCGTGATCCGTGTGTCGCCCACGCCACCGCCACCGGAAGCAGCGGCAGGTGCTGCTCCACCGGAGAAACCGAATCCACCGTCTGCAGCAGGTGCGGCAACAGGGGCTGCCCCACCACTTCCGCCGGAACCCGCATCCAGGATGATGTTCACCCCTTTGTGGCTAGGATCAGGCTCATTCACATCGAGCTCCGTGCTGCGCTGTTGAATGAAATTCAGAGCTTCAATCAAAGATGTGTCGGCAAACTCAATACTGGGAATGATGATAGTCTTCAACTTCTCCTCAGTACGGCGGATCTCCGTAGTAGCGGTGTCCTGCGGAATCGCAATATCTGGTCCACTCTCCAAAACCGATGGAACCGGCATTTCCCAGCCTTCAGCCACCTCTCGCAACATTTTGGAGCGGGTGTGATCATAGGCGGCATCATAATAGTTCAACTTGTAACGCTCGTTGTCCTCCATGCCACGTCGGGCGGCGGTGTTGTAACGATCATCGTTGAGAGCCTTATTGAACTCGCGATCCGCCCGGTCATAATCTCCAAGATCGATATACCCCTGAGCTGTCTTCAGTGCGAGCTTCACTCGACGAACACGCTCCAAGTGAGACGGAGTGAGCGCGGGCGAATAATAATCCGGGTCGTTGAGGCGTTCCAAGAGACGTTTTGCATCAATATTGTCCGGATCGATGCTGGGTTGGAGCACTTCTTCCACAAGAGCGATTGACTCAGGATAGCGCCCCTCTTCGGCACGCTGAGTCGCGAGCAGGACGCTGGCACGAGCAAACTGTTTGATGTAGGCTCTACGACGAGGTTCCGTCATCGGTGCATCGGGAAGAAGGTCCAACGCGGCACGATATTGATCGATTGCCCCTTGGTAATCCCCGTCCGCCATCAGTTGAGAACCACGAAGCGCAGCCTCATCTGCTTGCTTCACGTTTTCCTGTAGGCGAATCACATAATTCGTAGCGATCCCTGGCACTCCCGACCCACCGGAGCCATAGCCTCCCGAACCTGCCATTACCGTCCCTACAGTGATGATTGGGGTCACAGCGACCATTACGGTCGTCAATCCCAAGGCACCGACTCTGAAAGACATTTTTACGTCTCTTATCTTCATAAAATTCTCAAATTTAAGCGGTTTTAAGCAAACCTGCTCGATCCCACAGATCAAAACCAGATTTTCGACAAACTGTCAACATTTACTTCTTAGGAATCTCCACTGTTTGTTCAGGCTCCGTGCCTGTCTGGAACGTGATGATCACCGAATCGGGATTTACTTTCGTCACTCGATAGCGGGTGTCCGGGTCCGCAGTGAGGTTGAACGTATCTCCTTCTTTGACATATTCCTTGAACTGCGGGTCGAGTTGGAATTGCATCTCTGCAAAATAGGTCGGAATCGGTGTATCGATTCCCTTCACCAGATCCGCAGTCACTTGCAGAGGAAGATAGGTGACCTTCAAGGTTGTGGCATCCACTTCAATCCCGGAAGCATTCCTTGCCTTTTTTTCCTCGAAAGAATCCAAACGGAACTGCTCATCCTTCGATACTTCTCCGACCTTCATGAGAAAATTCTCACGCTGAGGCCACTTAGGCGAAGGCACACGGAGAATCTGGAACCGCTCCGAGTCGGGGCGAGCCGTGAACTTGAGCGTGTAGTCTTGCTGTTGGCGGGAAACGAAAATGAGTTTCTCTGCGTAGGGTGGATGCGACTTCGGATCGATTGGACTGGTTTTTGCATCCCATTCAGCCTGACTCGTGAATCCATCGCCATCAGGATCCTGACTAAGAACTCCCGAATTCAGGAAATCAAGATTGTTTGCCATGAGCCAGGCGTTGGAAACCGGAGGCCGAAGTTGGGGAACTTCCTTTGTCATGTCAATGAGTGTCCCACTCAACTCTACAATGGGTGTAGAAACAAAGAGCGGAACCGGTTTCGCCTGCGCTCCTTCACCAACAGTCGTTGTTGTCCAATTCTGCGTTTTTTCCACATACGAGGCAGCACCCCGAGCACGTGGCTCTTGGGTAGGCGTCAACTCATTGTTTGGTGTAGCCGGCACGAGGATGAATCGCTCTCCGTATCCCAGTGCTTTCATTGAAAAGAGAGCGGAAACGCCTAGAACAACCAAGGCGACTACCGTTAATATGAACTTGTCCCACGCTTTGTTACTCATCGCTTTGAACCCTTCTTCCCTGCTGCTGCTGCCTTGACCTCTGGAATGACTTCCTCTGGTGCGAGGAATCTTGTAATATCAACTACCATAAAAACAGAAATACTTTCCTGCCCCATTAAAACCCGAGCATCCTGATTCGCACGAACAAATCCATCTGCTTTCGCGAGAGCGTCAATCTCTGTCTCCGTTGCATTATTGACACTCCATCGTGCCACCATTGCCGGATCAGCGACCTCTTTTGTGATCGGATTCTGATACGTTTGGAATCCTCCATCGGAACTACCAGTGAGTTTCAATGGACCTTCCACAACTTGGTTTTGCACTTTTAGAACCCGAAGAATGTAAAAGAATTCTTTGTCATTCGTCACCGAGTTCACAAATTTCTGGAAAGTATCGTAAGACGATCGGAAACTCAAACGCACGGGATACTTATGAACCACTCCGCTCGCTTGCTTTTCCACAGCTCCCGTTTCCCCAGGAATCATGTCGCGTTCGAAACTGGTCAACTCCATCGCACTGGTCTCGACAAGTCCGCGCAGGAGGTGATCGATCGCATCCAGTTCGTAATCAAGCACTGGAACCAGTTCGGGTGAAGGGAGAGTGTTCGCATAGCTATCGAACCCCATTTGAAATTCGGTTGTCGAGTTGATTGCCAATCCGCCATCTTTCGCGGCGCTGCGGAACTCTTCGACCTTCTTCTTAACCCGCTGCTGGAACTCCGTATTCGCGAGTTCTTTATTCAGAGGGCGTTGAAATGATTTCAGTGTTGTCGAGAGGACTTCTACTGCCTCTTTATAATTTTGGAGCTGTTCCGAAACTGCCTTGGAATTCTCTTGATTCGGGTATGGCACCTTCCGTTCAAGACTCTGAATCGTTCCTACCTTGCTATCCCATCCCTCAAGCGATTCCGAGTATTTTCCATACTGCGAAATCGCATAATACCCGGATCCGCCTAGAAGCAGGGCCGAAAAGATCGCAAAAACTGTTAACCAAACCTTTGAATTCATCTTCCTTACGAGCCCTTACTTTGTAAATTTAACCTGATTTGCCTCGGGAAGCGGCAGCGTCATGCGAAACGGGTAGGCGTATCGATCATCGTTTGTCCCTGCATCCACCACGATCGCCTCACTGATGTCGACATCCTTGAGGTCGAACATCACTTCACCCTCCCCTTCCGAATCCTTTTTCAGGAGTTTGAAGTAGTCGTAGACCACTTCAGAACCTCTCGGGTTTTCCCGCCAGAGTCCCTGGATCGAGAACGAATCGATAATCGCCTCGGAATTGGCCGCCGTAGCAACCAGGGAAGGATCTCCCTCGGAGACGATTGGCCGACCCGCGGAGAACGGCTCCAACACTGTAAGAAAGAGCAAGTCGTTCCCCATCTTTTTCCCGAGATAACTGAAAACGCGAGTCCAGTAGACCCGATGGAGAACCGCATCCACATACGGTTCTTGCTGACCATCAACTTCTACGATGGCATCTTTCGCTGCTTCAATTTCCTCATTAAATTTCGAAAGATTCGCGGCCTGCACTTGGATGGCTTCCCCCTTTTTGTTGGCTATTGCTGCTCCCTTCGAGAAGAAAAAGCCCATCGCACCGAGTAAGGCGGTGAGACAGATCAATGCCATGACCAATGCCGGTTTGCGTCGCTCGAGCTCCTTCGATTTCTGAACAGAGACAGGCAACAAATCAATTCGCAAAGGCACCTCACCCGCTTGAGCGAGAGCACTTCCCACCAATTCCCCAAACTGATGAGCATTGGCCCCTACCAGTTCCGCAGTTGCGCCTTTCGCAACGGTCACGTTTCGGAATGGATTAAAATGGTCGACCGGGAGATTTAGCTTTTCGGCGAAAAACTCACGGATAAAAGGAAGCCCTGATGTCGCCCCGCTAAGGAGAACAAATGAGGGAGCAGAACCGCCTTGTTGGCTTCGGTAAAAATTAATCGTCCGCATGATCTCCGAATGGAGACGCGTCAGCGAGTTGCGAACCACTTTCGAGATGCCGGCTATCTCCGGATCTTCGTGATCGGCGTAGGGACCACCGAGGGCAACAAATCCGTCTTGCACCTTACGGGAATCCGCAGAGATAAAATCCGTTCCGAATTCCTTCCCGATGGCCCGCGTGATGTCTGCGCCACCAATCTTGACCGTCCGAATGAAGAATTTCTTCCCCTCCATGAAAATCATATCCGTCGTCCTCGCACCGATATCCACGAGTAGAGTCGTCTCTTCAATATCCGAGTAATTGAATCGGAGGGCGTTGTAGAGACTTGCAGGCGCCATTTCGGCACCTCGGGAAACGAGCCCGGCACCTGACACTAGATCGTCAACCTCACTCAACTCATCTGACTTGACTGCGGCGAGGGCAACTTCGACTTCCACATCATCGGGATCCCCCATGAGTTGGTATCCCCAGACGACTTCATTGATCGGATACGGAACCTGCTGCTGCGCTTCGAATTCCACGATCTGATCGACCTGGGAACCATCAAGAGCGGGAAGACTCGCAAACTTCACAAGGACAGGAAACGAAGTGACCACATAATTGGTCTTCGCACCCTTGATCTTCAAAGTAGAAACGATGTCCTTCAATGCCGCCGAAGCCTGCTCTCGCCCGCCATCTTCCCCAGGATCACCCAAGAGATCGCGCCGCTCGACTTTATCGAGACGAAGACCTCCCCCGGCGGTCTTCGAAAAGACGGCCCCGGAGATTTGTTGAGAACCAACGTTTAAAGAAATAATGCGATCATCCGCCATAATAAAATAATTCGACTATGAGAACAGTCCCCTCAAGAGCGGGGCGTACTACCGACCCAATTTTTGAACCTCAGCGTATCGGTCGATCCACAACAGTGCAAACGGAGTATCCGCTTTCCCCAAAACTCCAGGCTGCGTGCCACCCTCCCAGAAGGTCCGGCCTCCGCCAAGCGATGTCTCGCGACCTACTATGACACCGTTGAAATAAATCTCCACACCCACTGCTTGAACGGAACTGGGCTGGAATCTCCGGAAATCCCCAGTGATTTCCCCTAACACGCTGGGGGCTACGTAGGCCGCAGAAAATGTCTTTTCGCCCGAGACAACGTTGATATGATTGACGTCACCGGTCAAGATTCTCGGTTGCCCAGTACTATCTTTGAAGCCGACGTAATAACGGAACATCAGTTCTTTAATAATCGCGTCTTTCGGCCCCTTCACTTCGAACTCGACTTCAATCTCAAGCCAGTCTCGGGGATTTGGCACATCCTTTCCCTTCACATCCCCTGCTTGAAAATTGGGAGTCTTCTGAGCGTCGTAGGTCAGTTTGCCGACCTTTACGTCGCCAGGTTTTAGTTGAACCTGCTGAGCATTTACGGGCGTGATTAAAAATCCTGCGAGGGCGATTGCGATAAAAAGCGTTCTCATTTTGGTTGTGATGGTTAGGCGATGGAGACGTTGCTGTATCCTGACTGCGGGATACTACGACAGGAAGATCAAAATCGTAAAGACCCAATTTGTTTCAAATCGAACATTTTTTCCGAAAATACTCAATTGTTTCCACAATTCCCTCTTCGAACGCTACCTGCGGTTCCCAACCTAAAATCTCCCGAGCCTTTCCAATGTTAGGCTGACGAACTTTTGGGTCATCTTCTGGAAGGGGTTCATGCACGATGGTGGAATTTGTCTCGATCAGGTCAAGAATCTTTTCCGCAAACTGTAGAATCGTCATTTCACGAGGATTCCCGATATTGATCGGTCCCTGACTATCACTTTGGGAAAGGCGGAAAATCCCGTCGATGAGGTCACTAACATAACAAAAACTCCGCGTCTGACTCCCGTCGCCGAAGACGGTGAGAGGAGCACCCTCAAGAGCCTGCCCGATGAACGCTGGCACCACCCGACCGTCCCGGAGTCGCATGCGAGGCCCGTAGGTGTTGAAAATCCGTACAATCTTCGTGTTCACCCCATGAGTGCGGTGGTAGGCCATTGTAATCGCCTCGGCAAATCGCTTTGCTTCGTCGTAGACCCCACGAGGTCCGATCGGATTGACATTCCCCCAATAGTCCTCTGTCTGGGGGTGCACGAGCGGATCGCCGTAGACCTCCGACGTGGAGGCGAGCAGAAATACCGCCCTCTTCTCTTTTGCTAAGCCTAGAGCATTGTGAGTGCCTAGCGAACCCACTTTGAGGGTTTGGATCGGAAGCTCCAAGTAGTCGAAGGGACTCGCCGGCGAGGCAAAGTGAAAGATGTAGTCAACCTGGCCTTCGTAGGAAATGAACTTCGAAACATCGTGAAGAATAAATTCGAAATCCGGATTCCCCTCGTGATGGGCGATATTGTCGAGCGAACCGGTGAGGAGATTGTCAATCGCGACGACACGATGACCTTCGGCAAGCAATCGATCCCCCAAATGGGAACCGAGGAACCCGGCGCCTCCTGTAATGATCGAGACTGGTTTGGCGATGGCGTCTTCGTTGTGTGGCATGGATCAGTATGGCTCGGATGCTGGGGACTTCACCCCAATACCTCGGCAAGGTCAACTGTTTTGAATGACGACAAACACATCCCTTCGCTCGCTCGTCCCTCCGAGAGGGAACTTCTGGGACCATCGCATTAGCGGAGTCTCCTTTACTCTTTCGAGAAGCTGATAAGGCATTGGCGACCAGTCACACCGTCCTCGGTCGAAGCGTCCGAGCGGATCGATTCCAAAGATTCCTTCGGAATGCCGTTCGCGATCAAAAAATCAGCGAGGTATCGTCCCCGATTCTTTGCAATTTCACGATTTGTATCCGCATACCGGGTGTCGTTTGCTGTCGCGGAAATGGTGAAAATCCGCTTCTTATTCTCCTCCAATTGCTTCTTGATCCACTTCAGCGCTCCTTTGCGACCCTCGTAATTGACGGCTGAGTTCTTCTCGTAGGTTACAAGATAGGGTTTTACGGCAGTTTTCGGAGCGACTTTCGGAGCGACTTTCGGAGCGACTTTCGGAGCGACTTTCGGAGCGACTTTCGGAGCGACTTTCGGAGCAGCCGTTTTCGGAGAAACGGGGACTTCGTTCTTTCGTGCCGACGTCTCTTTCTCCTTGGCGCTTCGCTCCGAACTCCCTTTGGCCGAGGCATTTTCGCGCTTTTCGGGGGTGCCCTCGACAGGAGAGTTCGCCCCAATTTTCGACTCTCCCGACTCGATCTTGCGCTCCAACGCAGAAATCCGTTCCGCTTTCACGGCCAATTCCCGCTGGGCTTCGTGCAGACTCGTCCGAACTCGCTCCAATTCTTTCTGGAGGGACTTTGTCCGCTCACTGGGTGACTCTGCGCCCTGAATCGGAGACGACAAGGAAAAGCAACAGATTGCAGGAAGGAAGACGAAGAGGAGGAGAGGATGTTTCATCCCCAACAGAATGGCAAAATAGCGTGTTAGACTGCAACAA
>JAGPCC010000322.1 GCA_018058245.1 Verrucomicrobiales bacterium | reverse complement strand
CCCCGCCAGGATTCGAACCTGAACAAACAGAATCAAAATCTGTTGTGCTACCGTTACACCACGGAGTTCCACGGAGGGCAACCTGTACATTGGATTTCGGACGAATCAAGTGGACAGTGTGATAAAAGTTTCCCCGTGAAAAGGAGGAATGCTTGCAAACACAAATCCCAAAAGCAAGGGCATTCCCGTTTTTCAATTTCGCGTTGTATGTCTTTCATTAGGCGGCAACGCTCTAATAAACCAATTCTTCGGTTTTATATTTTACAAAAACAATAATTACAGTAAATTTCATCCTGTTTCAATGAGATTTAATCTTCCGGTAGTGTGCATTGTTTTTTTGCTTCTCGGATCAGGTCGCAGTTCTGCTGCTGGCGTGATTTCTGCGGAGACGATTGCGCTCAATATCGCGCGGGACAGCGGGAACCCTGCTTCCGACTATTTGGAGTATGGCGCGAACCTCGCGAGAACCCTGCGTCTCCTTAGCCCGGCTCAGTTGGCGCGAGTGTTCGAGGGCAACACCACCGTGAAAATCCCGGAAACTTTGAATGAACTGCTGGAGATGGAGGCGGTGAATTTTACCGGCGGATCAGCCGAACTCTCGCCCGCATCCCTTTTGGAATTGGACAAGGTGTTCGAGTATCTCTCCCTCAATACAGGAGCCAAAATCACCGTGGAAGGCCATGCCTGGTATGACAACGATAGTTCACAAGGTCTCTCGGAAATGAGGGCTCTTGCCGCGAAAAATTATCTCCTCAGTAAGGGGATTTCCGCAAGCCGCATCGAGACGATCGGCTACGGGGCGTCTCGTCCCCTAGTCAACAGCCCCGACAGAGACAAGACAACTGCCAATCGCCGCATCGAGATCCAGGTGCAGTGACTCGCGGAGTCTCGAAGCATTTCTGTCACCGTTCCCTCTCCAGGCTTGGGGGAAATGATTCACCTCATTACTCTTCCCCGGATCCGAACGTCGGGACCGACCATCGCGACTTCCATCTCGCTTAGGGTACCCAAAATGCCTTCGCCGGAGATGAGGTGGTGGTCACCGCCGCCCAAGGTGGGGGCGAGGTAAAGCACCATTTCATTGACGAACCCTTCGCTGAGCGCGTGGGAGAGGAGGCGCCCGCCCGACTCCAGCAAAACCGAGGTTACTCCGACTTTCGCAAGACGGGTCAACGACTCCTGAAGGGAGATGCCTTCGTGAACGAGAGTGCGGTTTGTATGATTGTCGGTGAACATCTGATAATGCTCGGGAAGATCGGGGTCGGCGGTGAGAATCACGCGCCAAGGCTGAATGCGGCCTTTGGACCATTTCCCCCGCAGGGTGAGGGCGGGATCGTCGCGGCGAAAGGTCTCTCCCCCGACGAGAATGGCGTCACACTGGCGTCGTAGCGACTGCACGTCGTCACGGGCTGCCTTCGAACTCACCCACGAGCCGAAACCGGGTGGCAAGGTCGTGCGCCCATCGAGAGTGATCGCGCTCTTAGCGATGACCCATGGCAGGCCGGTCGTGATGTGGCGGGTGAAAAAACGAATGAGATCTTGAGCCTCTTTTTCGAGGACAGGCGTAACAACCTCGATCCCCGCCCCGCGAAGAATCTCCAGACCAGCTCCTGCATGAGCGGGGTTCGGGTCCACCGTTCCGACGACGACCCGCTTCAGACCCGCCGCAAGAAGGGCTGCTGTGCATGGCGGTGTGCGCCCTTGGGTCGAACAGGGCTCAAGAGTCACGTAGAGAGTCGCACCTCTCACTGCATCGGGACCGAATTTCCGTTCTGCGTCACCAAGGGCTACGATCTCGGCATGGGGGCCGCCAGCCACCTTGTGCCAACCACGACCGATGATCACGCCTTCGCTCACGATGATTGCACCGACCGGGGGATTCGGACTAGTGAGGCCTAGCCCTTTCGCTCCGTCGGCGAGTGCTTCGGCCATGTAATTTTTGTCGAGCAAGGCGAGTTTCATCTGTGGCTAGATTAGCGTAAAAATACCCAAATTCCAGCAGACTGTCAGACTTGACCCGATCGCCGGAAATTACGCCTCTGGAAACATTTCCAACTGAAGATCGTCCTCTGTTTCCGGGGATCGAAAACGAACCCCCGCTCCGATCAGGCGAACGGATTTCCCCAAGCCGCGCTCCCATGCTTCGGCGAGAAGTTCCCGCATCATTTCGGGCTCGACCTGGTCGGCAGCTCGTTGAACGGACGTGATCTGGAAATCACCAAATTTCACTTTCACGACGCATTCCCGGATTTCCCGGAGATCGGATCGGCCAGAAAGCTCATCGAGCAATTCCTCAATAAGCTCGTCAAGTTTCAAGAGACCTTCTTCCACGGAAGTAAGATTCTCGTGAAAAGTACGCTCGTTGCTGAGAGATTTCCGCTCCCGATTCGGATTCACGGACCGGTCGTCGATTCCCCGGCAGAGACGATAGAGGGATCGCCCAAATTTTCCGAAGCGCTGCACCAGCTCCATCTCACTGCGATCCCGCATCACCCCGCAAGTGGAAATCCCGGCCTCATGAAGTCGCAAAGCGGTACGCTTTCCGACGCCCCAGATTTTTTCTACCGGGAGTGTGACGAGGAAATCGGAGACCTCGTTCGGACGTACTTCGAACTGTCCGTCCGGCTTTCTCCAGTCGCTCGCGATCTTGGCGATAAATTTACTGGAAGCAATGCCAGCGGAGGCAGTCAGAGCCGTCTCTTTCCTGATTCTCTCCCGAATCTCCCAGGCTACAGAAGCCGCTTCGGAAGCAAGGTGGGAGACATCCAAGTAGGCCTCGTCGAGCGAGAGCGGTTCGATGAGATCAGTGAACTGGGCAAAAATGTTCCGAATTCGTGAAGACTCGTATCGATAGAGCTCAAAGCGGACTGGGAGCAAAACGAGATCCGGACACAACTCCCTCGCTTGGAAGGCGGGCATCGCGGAGCGGCAGCCATACTTCCGGGCTTCATAGTTGCAAGTCGTGAGGACACCACGTCCGCTGCTCCCCCCGACCGCGATCGGTCGTCCGGCCAGTTCCGGCCGATCTCTCATCTCAATGGCCGCGTAGAAGCAGTCCATGTCCACATGGATGATCTTCCTGGGCTTTTTGAAATCGGACATTTAGGACGAAAGTGACTGTTCCCCCGATCCTTCCTCCGGGCAACGACGGGAAAGCTGCAGTTCCCTTTCGTCTCGAAAGCCGTAGATTGTGAAACGATGCCCGACTATGCCATCATCATTCCCGCCTACAACGAAGAGGCCTTGCTTGCTCAGACGATCGCCTCCGTCCGCGAGGCCATGGCCGGGATCGGCGGCGAGTTCGGGAGCGGAGAGCTCATCATCGTAAACAACAACTCAACCGATCGCACCGGCGAGGTGGCAGTGGCGGCAGGTGCTGATCAGGTGGTTTTTGAACCACACAATCAGATCGCCCGCGCCCGGAATGCCGGAGCAGAAGCCACTACCGCAGAATGTCTCGTTTTTATCGATGCCGACACCCGCGTCCCGGCCGAGACCCTGCGACAAGCTCTCGACCTACTGGCTTCCGGAACGATCTCCGCAGGCGGTGCCCGGATCGTGATGGATCAATCCGTCAGCCCGATGGTCGACTGGCTCGTGAGGACTTGGAACGGAATCGCGGCAAATTTTGATTATGCCGCCGGTAGCTTCTTTTTCGCCCGGCGCGATGCCTTTGAGGCAGGGGGTGGATTCGATGAATTGGTCTATGCGGGGGAAGAAGTCTGGCTCGCCCGCCGCATCAAACGATGGAACAAAATCAGCGGGCTTGGTTTCCACGTCATCAACGATCCGCCGGTGATCACCTCGGGTCGGAAGTCCGATTGGTTCTCCACAAGCCAGTTCCTCGGTCAACTCGCGATCCTCTTTTTTATACCCTGGGCGACACGGAGCCGCCGACTCTGCGCGATGTGGTATCGACGCCCCGCCGAGCCAGAAAAACCCACCAAGTCGACCGATCCCCCAGACCTGACCCTCTCCAGTCCTTGACCTGACAGGGTCTACTTCCCCTTTGCGGCGGAAGTTCCGAGTCCCTGAGGATTGACCGACTTTGGCTTTTCGACCTCTTTGGCGGTTTCGGGAAGAGTAGAGTCGGTAAATTCCCTCACATCGCCGTCGTGGAGAGTCTTCAGTCGAATTTCTTTGATCTCGACCCGATTCGGATTCCCGCTGTGAAGCTGTATCGCCAAGAGGCCCTCAAGGGCACGATTTTTTGTGTCGTAGTCAGTTACTTCCGACGTGAGCTTCCCGTTGATTCGGTGGATGAGATGATTGCCACGGGCGATGATGGTGTAGTCATTCCACTCGGCGACATTCACGACGACGGGTTCGTGCTCGCTCACGACCCAACGTCTGCCCTCGGGGTCGAGGATCATACTCTGTCCATTCAATCCAAAAATGCCGCGACCTTTTTCCTCGTAGGTCATCCCGGTATGCTGGGTTGCCGGGTGGATATCACACTGGTAGCCGGTGATCGCCCAGGGGCCAACCTCCGGAAGAAAACGGCTGCGATACTGAACGCCGGAATTGTTGTCCCCGATCACCCTCGCCTTTACATGGAGTTCAAAATCTTTGAGGACTCCGCCACGCCAGATGAGGAAATCATTGTGTTTCGGGCTCTCCGGTCCCGAGCAGGTCCCGATGAGAGTTCCCTTTTCGACCTTCCACAGAGCCGGGTCCCCGTCCCACCCGGAAAGATCACTGCCGTTGAAAAGATCGGTAAAATCCTCCTCGGCAAAAGCGAGGAGGAAAGGGAAAAGGAGCAGGAGGAGGAACAGAGACAGAGATTTCATGAGAGTTCGGCAGGGTGTTCGGGGTGGTTTTTGATCCAGAAGGTGAGTGTTTTCGGAGTAGGAACCGATTCACCGATTTCCTTCCACTCCAGTTTGCAGCGGAGATCGGCTTTTCGACGATACCCCATGCGCGTCCAGAAGGAATCGAGAGATTCGTATCCCGGAGGTCGCTCGGGGTGTTCGGCCGGTCGATTTACGGCGCAAAAAGCGGTATATCGATAGGGCCCCACACAACGAGCATGGGTTTCGCGACGTTGAAAAAATTCGCGACCGGCGCCCCGTCCGCGGAACTCGGGCAGGATGACGGATTCGCCAAAGTAAAAAATATCTTCGAGCGAATACCCGGCCGCCTGAAAAGGTGTCTGGAATTCGGCGGATTCGTCAGCCAAGGGAAGACAGGTCGTCGCCCCGACGATTTTTCCGCCCGATCTCAGAAGGACGACGCAACTCCGGGGCGAATGCACGTAAGTCTTGAGATAGGCCTTTTC
>JAGPCC010000321.1 GCA_018058245.1 Verrucomicrobiales bacterium | reverse complement strand
CCGAGATAGTGTCCGACTTTCTGGATCAGCTGCGCATCGTGGGCGCGGTCTTCGTCGAGCCAGAATACTGCCGGTGTGCCGGTGGCACGGGCACGAGTCACGGCAAGCTTCACCCAGTCCGCGACGGCGGCGTCTTTGGTCTGACAGGCGCGCCAGATGTCCCCTTTCGCGACTTCGTGCTCCATGAGGACATTGCCGGCGGAATCGACAACACGGACTTTTCCGGCACCGGAGATTTCGAAGGTCTTGTCGTGCGAGCCGTATTCCTCGGCCTTCTGAGCCATGAGTCCGACATTCGGCACGGTCCCCATGGTGGCAACGTCAAAGGCACCGTGCTCTTTGCAGAAGTTGATGGTGGCTTCGTAGACGCCGGCGTAGCTGTTGTCGGGAATGACGGCGAGGGTATCCTGCGGTTTTCCGTTTTTGTCCCACATTTGACCCGAAGTCCGGATCATGGCGGGCATGGAGGCATCGACGATGACGTCGCTCGGAACGTGCAAGTTCGTAATGCCCAGGTCCGAGTTGACCATCGCAAGGTCGGGTCCGGTCGCGTAGGCGGCGACGATGTCGGCTTCGATCTCCTCCCGCTTTGCTGCGGGGAGCGATGGAAGTTTGGAAACGAGATCTCCGAATCCATTCCGGAAATCCACTCCGAGTTCTTTCAACGTGTCACGGTGCTTAGCAATGAGATCTTTGAAATAGACTTCCACGGCGTGGCCGAAAATGATGGGATCGGAGACCTTCATCATCGTCGCCTTGAGATGCAGCGAGAGGAGAACGCCCTCCGCTTTTGCGGCAGCGACCTGCTCTGCAAGGAATGCAACGAGCGCCTCTTTCTGCATCACAGTGCCATCGATGATCTCCCCTTCGAGCAGGGGAGTGGAACCCTTCAGCGCGGAAACGGTGCCGTCGGCAGCGACAAACTCGATCGTGACATCGGTCGCTTCGTCCACGGTGACGGATTTTTCATTGGAGAAAAAATCATCCTTGTCCATGTGCGCGACACGGGTTTTCGAGTCGGCGGACCAGGCACCCATGGAGTGGGGATTCTGCCTTGCATATTCTTTCACCGCTTTCGGAGCGCGACGGTCTGAATTCCCCTCGCGCAGGACCGGATTCACCGCACTGCCTTTGACTTTGTCGTAGCGGGACTTGATGCTTTTTTCTGTCTCCGTGAGGGCTTCCTCTGGATAATCGGGGATAGCAAATCCCTGCGACTGCAATTCGACGATGACGGCTTTGAGCTGGGGAACCGAGGCGCTCACGTTCGGGAGCTTGATGATATTGGCTTCCGGGGTCTTCGCCAGTTCGCCGAGTTCGGTCAGGGCATCGGCGACTTTCTGATCTTCGGTGAGGAACTCGGGAAAAAGAGCGAGGATGCGTCCTGCTAGGGAAATGTCCCGGGTTTCCACTGCAATGCCCGAGGACTTCGTAAACGCCTGAATGATGGGCAGGAGGGAATAAGTCGCCAGAGCGGGGGCTTCGTCAGTCTTGGTGTAGAGGATGGTGGGTGCGTTGGACATGGGCTTTGGAGCGATTGCGTTGCGGTCCCCTTCCCGTTCGGAAAACGAACCTGTGCCCGATAAACCAGTGCGGGAGCAAAATCAACCCGCTGAGATGCCGGTAGCGGATTCTCGCAGGGAAAAAATGGAGGGATTTCTCGAACCGTCGGATCGAAAAGCGCACTCTCTTAGATCGCTTTCAAGGCCAATAGTTCCTGGACCATAGGCACCAGAAGAGCGAGTTTCCGATTCCCTCCGGCCCGATTCAGGATGTCGGTGACGAGCGCGGCATCGTTCAAGCGTCTTGCCGGGAGCCAATCTTCCAAGGTTGAACCGGCGAGATGGGTCAGGGTGCGTATAAAATCGCGGCTCTGGCACCGGCTGATCTCCACGCGAGTTTCCTGAAGCTGGAAATCCACTTCGATCGTTCCTTTCCGCTCCGGGTCGAGTTCGCTGATTTCGATCACAAAACCAGAACGAGAGCTTGTCCCGGAATAAAGGCACACGATCGAGTGGGTCGTGGACTGTCCGGCTTCGATTTTCGCACCCAGCTTCAATGCGATCCAGGCGGCGAGGTAGAGAGCGGTCATGCGATAGCCTTTTGCATGGCGAAGCGAAACCCGGCTCAAGGAACTGAGTTCGTGGGTAACGAGCGGACGATCAAAGGCATTCGCAATCGCATGGCGGATGGAGTTCAGGCGCGTGAAAGCGAAGTCATGCATCACGAAGGGAGTCGAGTCGGTCTTCTGATTTTCGATGAGACGGATAAACTGATTGCGAGGCGACTCCCAAGTCTCGCTGTCGAAAAGTAAGCGGTCGATCCGGGAGAAGAGCCCCTCTTCGAACGCGTCCGAGAATTCGCCTCTCCACCAGAATGCGAGGGGAAGATCGGAATCAAGATTGGCGAGAACGACATTTCGCAAGAGGCCGTGGGAATTCCCCGTGAGAAAAAAGCTAATTTGCTCGGTGCAGACAGACTTCTCGCCATTGCGGTCGATCTGGCAGTGTGCCTGCACCCACGCCTGTGCGCTCAATTCGAGATTGTGCGCGTCAGCGTTGATCAAAAGCGAGCGGCAAGCGGCTTCGCTGGTGATTTCTGCGAGCACAGCAGCGTCCTGCTCCAATCCCTCCTGATTTTCATTGTAAAGAACGAGATTGATGAGCGATGCCCGGGCAATGCCGCCGGCATTGGGCGACCCGGCTCCAGCACTTTCGTCCATGAAAAGCGCCTGGAGCTCTTTCTCGATCTGCGAGAGTTCTACCGGTCGACCAAGAAGTTGAAAGGCAGGGAGCGAAGGAAGGGTCGCAGCAGTTGTCATCATCTCACTGTAATAGAGTTTTTCGCGGTGGAAAACACAAATGCATAGGGCAAGTTCCCCGCCATCTTGCCCCTGATCCTTTCTGCAATGCCGCCCTCCACCCGACTTCACCGCCTCGACAACGGAATCCGTCTCGCCACCGTCTCGATGCCTCACATGGCGAGTGTTGCTTTTGGCCTCTGGACCGACGCCGGGAGTCGGCACGAGCGGATCGAAGAGCACGGCATGGCCCATTTTGTCGAGCACATGCTTTTTAAGGGAACCCCGACCCGATCCGCCCAGGAAATCTCTCGTCATATCGAGAGCCTCGGTGCTTCCATTGACGGTTTTACGGTCGAGGATCACACTGCCTATCAGATCAAAGGGCCGGCGGAGAGATTTGAGAGACTCTTTGATGTTTTGGCGGATCTCTATCGCCACCCAGTCTTCGATCCTGAGGAAATCGAGTCGGAAAAACTCGTCATTCACGAGGAGATCGCAATGGTTCGGGATCAGCCCGCTCAGTATCTCGAAGATCTCATCAGCGAAGCGGTTTGGGGGAAAGATCATCCTCTCGGTCGCTCGATCACTGGAACCGAGGAGAGTCTGAACGCTTTCAAAAAATGCGACCTCTCCGATTTTCACTCTAGGGCCTACTGCGGTCGCAATACGGTGATATCGGTCGCGGGAAATATCGATCACGACGCAGTCTATGAGATCGTCGCAGCCCGATTCGCCGATCTCCCTACGGGGGAGGCGATGCCATTTCTTCCTGTCGCAACCTCCCCCGAAAGGCACCGATTTCACCTCGATGAGAGCCAGGAGCAGTCTCACCTGGCTCTTTCCTTTCGGAGTGTAGAACGAAACGACCCAAGTCGTTTTGCTCACAAGCTCCTCAACGTCATCCTCGGCGAAAACATGAGTTCCCGCCTCTTCCAAACCATCCGCGAGCAGAAAGGGTTGTGTTATGAAGTGCAGAGTGATCTCTCGGTATTCTCCGATGCCGGACTGCTCCAGATCTATCTTGCGCTCAGCCCGAAAAACCTGAAAAAAGCGCTCCGCAAGATTTCTGGAATCACGGACGATCTCCGGGAAAATGGCGTCAGCGATCAGGAATTGGAGGAGGCAAAATCCTATCTCATCGGGCAAAATCGGATCAGCCTGGAGAACACTTCCGCACAGATGATGTGGGCCGGGGAAACCTTTCTCTTTTTTGACGAATGGATCGATCCCGAGGAAACCCACCGCAAAGTCGACGCAGTCACTTCTGCGGACATCAGCGAGGCCGCTCGTGTTGCATTTGACCTAGAAACACTGTCTTCCGCGCTTATCGGGCCCGGCAAATCAGAAAAAGTCATTTCCGACTGGCTTGCGGGTTCTTGATTGGGGATTTATTGAGGAGAGGCAACTCCTGCGGAGGGAGCGAAACATGCCGCCGTGGGCGCGGCGGATCGACAACGAGATTCATCTCTCTCCCGAAGGCCAGCCGGAGCACCTTGTAAGTCCGCAGTGCTCATCCCATTTTTGAAATTTTGCCCGAAGATCACTTTCCAAAGAGCTTCGCAAAAAAGGACTTCATTTCCTCCCATGATTTTGCATCCGCCTCGGCTTGGTAGGCGGCCCCTTTCAAAGGATCATCTCCAGACATTTTTTGTGTGAATGAGTGGACTGCGCCGGGGTAGGCGACAAATCCGTATTCCTTGCCTGCCGCTTTCATTTCTTCACGGAACGAATCTACCTCGGCAGCGGGGACAAAGGGATCATCGGCTCCATGGAGCACTAATACCCGACAGGCGATCTCTTTGGCATCCTCTGGTTCGGGATTCGCCAGACCGCCGTGAAAGCTCACCACTCCGTTGATTTTTGCTCCGCTGCGGGCCAGTTCCAGAACGCCGGTACCTCCAAAACAATACCCGATCGCGGCAATCTGATCGACGTCAGTTTGCGGAAGTCCTCGCAACACTTCCAGTCCCGAAGAAAGTCTCGACCGATACAATGCACGATCCTCCTTGAACTTCCCGGCTGTCGTTGCCGCTTCGGGTGGTTTGGGACGAATTCCCTTTCCGTAGATGTCGAGGGCAAAAAATGTTGGAAGAAACAGATCGAATGGCGATTCCTACTGCGGAGAGAGTTCGCTTGCACCTATGACCAGGCACCGAGATCCCGGCCTTGAAACGACCCGGAGGAAGTTTCCCGCCTCCTAGTTGCGAAACGGTCCGAATCAGCGATACTGTCCCTCTTCCCGAAAAAGCGCCCTTAGCTCAGCTGGATAGAGCAACGGATTTCTAATCCGTAGGTCACTGGTTCGAGTCCAGTAGGGCGTGCGCTTATTTTCAACGGGTTACAGAAACAATGAGGCGGAAACCGCCGGGCAAGTTCCACCGACTTTCCACTAATTGCTTGATTTCGCTCCCGTGCGTTCCTATTCTCAGGGATGCTCACCGAGACCGAATCCGCCGCCGCTACCTTTGAAGTCCCGCCGAAGAAGCGACGCGAGGAGGGACTCGGAAGCCGAAAGGGTAACGGAGTC
>JAGPCC010000320.1 GCA_018058245.1 Verrucomicrobiales bacterium | reverse complement strand
CCGCCGATCCCCCGATTGGCGATTAGTCCAGAGATGGAGGCGACGTTGATGACTCGGCCCCCACGGCCGCGCCGCACCATTTCACCGCCGATCAGTTTGGTGCAGAGAAAGGTACTGGTGAGATTCAAGTTGATGATGCGCTGCCAGTCTTCGAGGGATTGTTCTTCAACGGGGAGATTGACGAGTCGACCGCCGACGTTGTTGATGAGGATGTCGATGGGGCCATGTCCGGTGAGTGCCTCGCGGCAGGCGGCTTCGCATTCTGCGGGGTTCCCGATGTCGGCGGTGATCGGAATGGCGTCACGACCCAGTGCACGGATCTCGTCTGCGGTGCGATGGAGGCTGTCAAGATCGCGTCCGGTGAGGATGACGTCGGCCCCTGCCTCGGCGAGGGCGAGGGCCATCTCGCGGCCGAGCCCGCGACTGCCGCCGGTGAGGAAGAGACGCTTGCCGGAGAGGGAGAATCGATCAAAAAGGCTCATGGTATGGTTGGGTCGGGTCCAGCAAACTCAGGGACTTGCGGCTTGTCTACCTTCAAGAGTCGTCGTGTTGTCCGTGATGACGTGAGTGGATGAAGGGGGGTGGGAACCTTTAGAGTCCGGGGCTGACCGGCTTCTCCGATCATGCGATTCTGTTTTATTGCCCCTATACCAGTCCTTATCATGCGTGTTCTCCAAAATATCTCTACGATCGGGGCGCTGCTGTTGCTTGCGATTCTTTTCTCTCTGATCCTCCCTGCGGTGCGGGCGGATGAACCGAAGAAGGGGGAGACGAAGGAGCTGGATCTGGGTGGCGAGGTGGGCTTGACTCTGGTCTATCTCCCGCCCGGGAAATTTATGATGGGGAGCACGGCGGCGGAAAAGCTCTGGGCGACCGGGATCGAGGGCGGGGCCCAGCCGGGAACGGCCCGCGAGACGTATGAGGGGGAGGCAAGGCTGATGCAGATGAAGAATGGCTTCTGGATGGGCCGCACGGAGGTGAGCATGGGCCAGTTCCGGCGTTTTGTCGAAGAGACCCAGTATGTCACGGATGCAGAGAAGCCGGGCGGGGAGACTCAGGTGCTGGATCTGGAGTGGGTGGACTACAATTTACCGGGAGAGGTGATCAACCCATGGAAGTCGATGGCAGGGAAGAGCTGGCGTGATCCGAATTTCGGGATTCCGATGATGGACAGCTATCCGGTCGTGTGTGTGAGCTACAATGATATGAAAGCATTTTGCACGTGGTTGACGGAAAAGGAAAGTAAGGCGGGCCGACTCCCCGAGGGTATGGAATACCGGTTGCCGACGGAAGCGGAATGGGCCTACGGCTGTCGAGGCGGCAGCGAGGGGAGTCATCATTTCTGGTGGGGCGACTCGCTGAAGGATGGCGAGGGACGCCTGAATATCTCGGCGGTCGATTTCCTGCCGGGGCGCAGCACGATCTGGCCGCTCGCGAATGCTCCCTGGAGTGATGGTTACGCGTTTCTCTCACCGGTGGATCACTATGGGGAAAAGGGCCGCAACGGGTTTGGCCTTGCGGACATGTGCGGTGGGGTGTGGGAGTTTGTCCTGGATCATTTTGATCCTACGGGAGGGCATGAGGAGATTAGCTACGAGGATGCGGCGCAGCTTTCCGTTTCTCGCCCTGTGTGCCGTGGCGGGAACTACTTCGATGTGCCGGGCAACGCCCGTTGTGCGGTGCGGCTCGGGATCAAGAACGTCAGCTATTCCGACTCGCGCGATGGCTTCCGGGTCTGCTTGGGTCTACCGAGGAAAACCAAGGCGGTGGAGTGAAGGCCTTGGAATTGTCTCATTCTCTCTCGGCACGAATCCCCTGACACTCACCTCCATCCTCGTAGTCCGCAGCGTAGTGCGCCGCTCTGTTTGTAAATCGCATCCTAAAATCGATCCATGTATTTTCAAAAACGGAATTGCCTTTCTCTGCCTTTTCTCGGGATCTCTCTCTTCGCCTTTTTGATCGGGGGAAGTCACGGCTTTTCCGCCACGCTGCTGGTGGAGTCGGAGTCGTTTTCGACGCCGGGTGGCTGGGTCGTGGATCAGCAGTCGATGGATCAGATGGGTTCGCCCTATGCGATGGCGCACGGGCTGGGCCGACCGGTCGCGGATGCGGTCACGACAGTGGAGGCTCCGGAAGCAGGGAATTATCGGATCTGGGTGCGGACCCGCGACTGGGTGGGGCAATGGAAGGAAACCGACACTCCAGAATCGATGCGGGCGAAGGGGTCGCCGGGCGCGTTCCAGTTATTATTGAATGGTAAGTCTGTGGAGACAATTTTTGGTGAGTCGGGGGCCGTCTGGCATTGGCAGGATGGTGGGACGGTCACGCTGCCAGCCGGTGCTCTGGAGCTGCGGCTGCATGACTTGACGGGATTCAACGGTCGTTGTGATGCGATCCTCCTGACGACGGATCCCGGTCTCGTGCCGCCGAATGATCTCGCCGCGTTGGCTCCCTTTCGTCGTGCCCTGCTCCAACTTCCGGACAAGGCGGCGGACAAGGGCCATTACGATGTCGTGGTGGTCGGTGGTGGGATCGCGGGGATCTGCGCGGCGATCAGCTCGGCACGGCATGGTTCTCGGACGGCATTGCTCCAGAACCGGCCGGTCCTCGGTGGCAACAACAGCTCGGAGGTGCGGGTCGGTCTCTCTGGTCTGATCCGCAAAAAACCGTATCCGAATCTGGGCAATCTGGTCGACGAAATCGATCCCGTAGGTCACTGGACTCTCTGGGACGCCGAAAAGGAGCCTGAGCTGCCGCGGAGCAAAGAGGTCTTGGCGATCATCGCCGATCATCCGGAGAAGAAGGAGCACAATGCTGGCCCGGCATCCAACTACGATGATGACCGCAAATTGCAGGCGGTTCTCGCGGAACCGAATTTGACTTTGTTTCTGAATACTCACGTGAGCGATGTCACGATGGAGGGCGACCGAATCGTGTCCGTTTCTGCTCAGGATATCAGGACAAGCGAGCGCTCGAGTTTTGCCGGGGATGTGTTTATTGACTGCACCGGCGATGGGAACCTGGGCGCTCTGGCCAAAGCGGACTTTCGGGTGGGCCGCGAATCGAAGGAGGAAACGAATGAATCCCTCGCTCCGGCGGTGGAAGATAATCTAGTCATGGGAACCTCGATGCAGTGGACCAGTGACGAAAGAGCCGAGGCGTCGGCTTTCCCGGCATCGCTGCCTTGGGCGGTGCAATTTACGAACGAGACCTGCGTGAAGACAAAAAAGGGCGATTGGGACTGGGAAACGGGAGCAGATCGTGACCAGGTCGAGGAGATCGAGCAGGTTCGGGACTACGCCCTGCGGATCATTTTTGGCAATTGGGCCGTGCTCAAGAATCACGAGCGATTCCGGGAAGAGTTTGCCAAATCGGAGTTGAGCTGGATCGCCTATGTCGGCGGCAAACGCGAATCCCGGCGTCTGATGGGCGACGTAGTTCTCCAGCAGCAGGACATTGTCGACCAGCGGCCTTTCGAGGACGCCAGTGTGACGACGACCTGGACGATCGATCTGCATTATCCGCTCGAACCGAAATGTGCCTGCGATGCCTTTCAATCCGAAGCGCGATCTCTGAAGATCACCCCCTATCCGATCCCGTATCGCTGTCTCTACTCGCGGAATGTGGACAATCTGATGATGGCTGGCCGAAATATCAGTGTCACCCACGTGGCGCTGGGAACTGTCCGCGTCCAGCGCACCACGGGCATGATGGGCGAAGTGGTCGGCATGGCGGCCGCGATCTGTCGCAAACACAAGTGCCTGCCCCGCGATGTCTATACCGATCATCTGTCGGAGCTCAAACCAATGATGGCGGCAGGGGTTCCGCCGTCGCTGGGGGCCCGTCCCTAGTGCTAGGCGACTGATCACTCTATGCAAACGCCCTTCTTCCGATTGGTCGCCAACCTGCTCTTCGCTCTGTTGATTCCTTTGGGCGTTTTTGCTCAAACGACGCATTTCCTCGAAGATTCTTCGGCATTTCCGAATCCGGAACGTGGTTTTTACTCCTATCAAAAGCTGGACGAACTAGACGACTCTACCGCTGAGTTGCGCAAAGAACATGGCATCACTTTGATCTGGGGAAAAATCTCGCTCGAACCTTACCGAGAGGCCCGAGAGATCCCCGAAGCCTTTCTCATCCGTCTTCAAAGAGGGTTTGATCTCGCCCAAAAAGTCGGGGCCAAGGTGATCGTGCGGGCGGAATACGGTCACGCCGGTCCCGGTGGCGATTACACGACCTACGAAGATCCCGCGATGGAGATTATCGAGGGCCATATGACGCAGCTCGCCCCGCTTTTCGCACGCAATGCCGATCGCATCGCCTTTTTCGAAGCGGGATTTGTCGGTCCTTGGGGCGAATGGCATAGCACTCAGATCACTAGCGACCCGAAATTACAACGTGACGTTTTTTTCCATCTTCTGAAAAACACGCCCGCCGACCGTATGGTCGTGTTGCGGTATCCGGCGCTCAAACAATCCATCTTCGGAACCACCAAGGCGCTCACCGCAGAGCAAGCCTACGACGGCAGCCCAATTGCCCGCACCGGCCATCACAACGACTGCTTTCTCTCCTCCGCCAATGATGTAGGCACCTACAATCGTGGCGGTCAAGAGATGCCCGCAGAAGTCGCCTATCTGCACGAGGAGACGCGCTATACTCTTTTCGGGGGCGAAACCTGTAGACTCCACGACCGCAGCAAGCGCGAGTCCGCCCTCTTTGAAATGGAGCACCTGCATACCTCTTTTCTCAACTTCGGATACCATCCTGACGTGCTCGCCCGTTGGCGTGAGAGCGGAGTCTTTGAGATCGTCGAGCGGCGCCTCGGTGCACGACTACAGGTCACCGCTTTCGATCTGCCGGAATCGGCTCGCCCGGGGCAACAAATCCCCGTGCGTCTCGCCATCGCCAATCGAGGATTTGCTTCGCTCTACAATGCTCGCCCGGCGATCCTCGTTCTCATCGCTCCCGACGGCACCCGCCACCGCTTCCCCCTCAAGGTCGATCCTCGCCAGTGGAAGGCAGGGGAAATCACCGAGGTCATCGCAAACGTCACTCTGCCTCGTGATCTCGCCACCGCTCCCTACTCGTGGGCGCTGCATTTGCCCGACCCGTCGCCCCGCCTCGCCGAGGATTCTAGATTTTCCTATCGCCTCGCCAACCTCAACGCATGGGACGAGGACACTGGTGAAAATGTGCTCATTACCAACTGGCAGGTGGGGGCACGCTAATCTCCTCCTGCGAAGCCATGCGCGACCACACCAGTGCCGCACAGGTCCGATTTTCGATCCCCAGTTTTTTGAGAATAGAGCAAACGTGGGCCGTGACGGTGCGATGGCTGATACCAAGGATCATGG
>JAGPCC010000079.1 GCA_018058245.1 Verrucomicrobiales bacterium | reverse complement strand
ACGAGCAGTTCGAAGGACTCTCCACTCAAGCCTCCCGGCTCCTCGAAACGAGCAAGAGCGAAATGACGAAACGAAATGTGCGTCGTTTCATGTCGGCAAAACCCTGCCCGGATTGCGAAGGAAAACGTCTCAAGGACGAGATCCTTTCTGTGACGCTCGAGCACGATACCCAACCACTCTCCATTGAAGGATTTACAGCTCTCTCCATTGGCGACGCCGTTGCGTGGCTCGACGGTGTCAGCCTGACAGAAGTCCAGGCGACCTATGCCACCGAAGTCCTCAATGAAGTACGGAAAAGGCTCAAGTTTCTAAACAAAGTAGGCCTCGCCTACCTGTCCCTCGATCGGCAGAGCGGGACTCTTTCCGGCGGGGAGAGTCAACGCATCCGCCTCGCTACCCAACTCGGTGCCGGCCTCGCCGGAGTTCTCTATGTGCTCGATGAGCCGAGCATCGGATTGCATCAGGCGGACAACGAGAGACTCATCGAAACGTTAAAAAACCTCCGCGATGTCGGCAATACCGTCATCGTTGTCGAGCACGATGAGGACACGATCCGCGCCGCCGATCACCTCATCGATCTCGGTCCCGGCGCGGGGGAGAACGGCGGATATTTGCTCGCACAGGGAACTCCGGTAGAGGTCATCGCCGATCCCCGATCGATCACCGGTGCCTATCTCTCCGGTAGGGAGAAAATCGCGATCCCTGCTCCGACGACTTTTCCAAGCGAGACTCGATCGCTCGTCATCTGGGGAGCACGAGAACACAACCTGAAGAATATTGATGTCCGTTTTCCCCTCGGAAATTTCATCTGTGTGACCGGCCTTTCCGGGAGTGGCAAGTCGACTCTCGTCGATGACATTCTGCGCCGTGCCCTCTTCCGACATCTGCATCACAGCAAAGAAAAACCAGGCGATCATGACCGTATCGAAGGGATGGAACACCTCGACAAGGCGATCGTGATCGATCAGTCACCCATCGGGCGTAGCCCGCGATCCAATCCAGCCACCTATGTCGGGGTCTTCGGGCCGATACGGGATCTCTTCTCGCAACTCCCCGCCTCCCGCACTCGCGGCTATGAACCGGGGCGCTTTAGTTTCAACGTCGCCGGGGGGCGATGCGAGACGTGTCAGGGTGACGGACTGATCAAAATCGACATGCACTTTCTCAGTGATGTCTACGTCACCTGCGAGTCCTGCAATGGCCGACGCTACAATCGCGAGACCCTCGACATCACCTATCGCGGCAAAAGCATCGCTGACATTCTTGAAATGACGGTCGATGACGCGCTCGCTTTTTTCCAGAAGATCCCGAAAATCAGCCAGCAACTCCGAGCCTTGCGCGATGTCGGCCTCGGTTACGTCCGTCTTGGACAGTCTGCGACGACCCTTTCCGGGGGAGAAGCGCAGCGGATCAAGCTCGCCACCGAGCTAGGAAAAACCGCGACCGGCAAGACCATCTACCTGCTCGACGAACCCACCACCGGTCTCCATTTTGCGGACATCGCAACGCTCCTGGAGGTATTCTATCGGCTTCGTGATCAGGGAAACACGCTCATCGTGATCGAGCACAATCTCGACGTTATCAAATGCGCCGACTGGATCATCGACATGGGGCCTGGCGGGGGAAGCGCCGGCGGCACACTGGTTGCAGAGGGCACTCCGCAGACTATCGCGAAAAAGAAGGAGTCTCAAACGGGTTACTATTTGGCGAAGGTTCTATGAGACACTACAGGTGTTGGACTTCCCCGCATTCGTTGAAATCGCACTATCAAAGAATCAAACAAAGAAGGTTCACTCCCTTTCATGCGCCTCCTCATCATCGAAGATGATCGTAAGATCGCAGCACTTCTGGCAACCACGCTCCGAGAAGAAGGCTTCGATGTGATCTGCAAGGAGGATGGAACCACCGGATTGGAGGAAGCCATCCGAGGGAGTTATGATATATTGTTAGTGGACATCATGTTACCAAACCTCGATGGCCTCTCACTCGTTCGGGAGTTGCGGTCAAAAAACATCCTCGACCCAGTGCTCATGCTGTCTGCACGGGGGGAAGTGGAACAGCGGGTCGAAGGTCTCGACGCCGGAGCGGACGACTACTTGCCGAAACCGTTCGCCATGTCGGAATTGATCGCACGAGTCCGCTCGCTTTTGCGGAGGAATATTCAAGCGCCGCCTTCGGTTCTATCGATCGCGGATCTTTCCTTCGACCAAGTCCGGCGGGAGGTCCGCCGAGGAGGAAAACGGATCGAACTTTCCAGCCGGGAAATCTTGCTTCTCGAATGTCTTTTCCGCGCCGAAGGATGTGTCGTGAGCCGACGCGACATCATCAGCGAAGTTTGGGAATATGATTTTGATCCTGGATCCAATCTCGTAGAAGTCTACATTCGACGACTACGCGACAAGATCGATCGTGAATTCCCTGTCTCGTTGATCCAAACTATTCGCGGCCTTGGATATGCGCTACGCCTCTCGTGATGACCCTACGCCGACGCCTTCTCCTGTTCTATTCACTCACCCTCAGCTTTTCGCTGATCATCGTGGGCTGCCTGAGTTGGTATGAGTTTAGCGAGCAGAGAACCGCAGCGATGGACGGGGGCGCAGAAGCGGCACAAAAGGAAAGTCCTCTCGAGGAAACGGTCGAGATCCTCCTCTTTGGTGGATTGCCAGCGATTGTCCTCGGCATCCTCGCGGGAGGCTTGCTCATGCGCCGCGCGTTGCGTCCGATCGAGGAGCTCACTGTAGTGCTGGAAAAAACTACCGCAAACAACCTCTCCGACCCTGTCGCGCGGAGCGGGAATGGCGATGAAATTGACCGCATGACAGCGGTATTCAATCAAATGAAGGAACGCCTTGGAATCTCGTTCACTCAGGCGCGTGAATTCACCCAGAATGCCTCTCACGAACTCAAAACACCTCTCACGATCATCCGCAGCAATCTGGAGCAAATGCACATCGATGGAGAGACCCCTCCTGACCATCGCGAAAGAATCTGCTCGATGTTGGAAGAAGTTCAGCGACTTACCGGCATCGTGAACCATCTGACCTTCCTTGCAAAAGTCGATTCCGGATCGCTCGCTATCGCCGTGGAGCAGATCGCACTTAGCGACCTCGTGAACGATCTCCTCGAAGACACCACCATCCTCGCCGCAAACAAAAACATTTCCGTGATCCTTTCCCCCTGTGAAGCAGTCACGATCATGGCAGACCGAATGAGGATACGGCAGGCTCTCCTGAATCTGGCTGACAATGCCGTAAAGTACAGCACTCCTGGAGGGACGATCCGGATGGAACTGCGTCACGGAAAGAGCGAAGCCGTCTTTGCCATCCTCAATTCTGGCGCTCCCGTGCCCCCGGAACTCCGAGAGCGCGTCTTTGAGCGATTCTTTCGAGGTGATCCGGCCCACAACGGGATGATTGAAGGCAGTGGTCTCGGACTGAGCATTGCAAAGTCCGTTGTCGAAGCCCACAACGGCACGATTCGATACGAAGTTCTGGCGGACGGGCTTACCCAGGTCACGGTTACCCTGCCTTGCGGAAAACCGTCGTAACCACTGGAAGATGAAAAGACTGTCATTTTTGAGAGGTGACTTGAGTTGAGAGGTGAGCCAGCCATGTTGAAAACATGACGGGCTCGCTATGAATTTTGTCGCACTGATAGCGATCACGATCGCGCTAGGATTGGTTTCCTGCGCACCGTATCAAGAGCAGCATCTAAATGCTGAGGTCACTGCTGCGACCTTCGCCGGGCAATCACTGAACGACCCCGGATTGAAGGCGTTTCTGGAAGAAGAAAAGGCCGACCGGAGTCCCTGGGGAGTAAATCGACTCTCTTTGGCCGCAGTCTACTTTCAACCTGCCGTCCGGGTAGCCCGAGCAAAGGCAGAGGAGGCTTCCGCCGGAACTATCACGGCGGGGCAGCGCCCGAATCCGCAACTCTCTTTTTCACCGCTCTACAACGTGACCTCCCTGGGGATCTCACCGTGGATTTTTGCGCCTCAACTGAATGTCACGGTTGAGACAGCTGGGAAAAGGAAAAAGCGACTCAGCATGGCGCGAGCAGAAGTGGAAGCAGCGCAACTGCGAGTTTCCGTCGCCGCTTGGGAAGCAAGAAGCGCGGTGCGCTCTGCGATGCTGGACCTCTATTCCGCTCGTGAGAGCGCCGCCCTCCTCGATTCGGAGATCGCCCTTCACGGTGCCGCTCTAGAACACCTCGACTTTCTCGTCCGGGCTGGCGAAGCCCCGGCAATGGAAGTCACCCAGGCCCGTCTCGCCCGAAATCGCTCCCGACTCGCTCGACATGACGCGGTGGGTCTCGCCGCAGTGGCACGGGAGCACCTCGCCGCCGCCATCGGAGTTCCACCCTCTGCAGTGGACGCCGTCACCCTCGATTTTTCCACCTTCGCAGCTCTCCCTGCCCTCGCCGATGCGACGCTTCGACTGCGGGCGGTGACGCACCGAAGTGATCTCCTCGTGCTACTCGCCGAATACGCGGGCAGCGATGCTGCTCTTCGCTTGGAGATCGCCAAACAATATCCTGACATTGATTTACAACCGAACTATGAATTTGACCAGGGTGACAGTCGCTGGGGTCTCGGTATCCAGGTAGAACTTCCCATACTGAATCAGAATCGCGGCCCCATCGCTGAAGCCGAAGCCCGCCGGAATACGGCACGGGCAAACTTTGAAGCAGCTCAAGCCGGTGTCTTTGGCGAAATCGGAGCGGCCAGCGCCGCCTATCGTTCCGCACAGGCAAAAGTCCACACTGCTTCAAGCCTCACGGAGGAAGCGGCTCACGCAAGCGACATCACTCGGAATATGGTCGATGCAGGTGAACTACCGCCTCTCGAACTGATCCGCCGAAAGATCGAGGCCAGTGCCGGAGCATTGGCTCTGCTGGAGGCGCGGATTCAAGCACAACAGGCTGCCGGACAACTTGAAGCGGCGATACAGCTCCCTCTTTCAAACGCCCGTTGACCTTCGTCTTCGTCTTGCCCTCATGAACCTACGTCGCATCCTTCTCTTTGCTCTCCTGGCGCCCTCTTTCCTGAACGCCGCAGAGGAGGGCCTGCCTCAGACGGTCGTTTCCGTCCAGATTGCCCGGGTCATCAAAACTACCCTTTTCCGGTCGATCACGGGATACGGCCTCATCGAACCGGAGCCTGCAACATCGGGAAAAATGTCGGCACGGGCAGGGCTTTCAGCGGCCCTGCCTGGAATTATCACGGAAACAAACGGCATCGAAGGAAAGAGAGTCGAGAAAGGTGACATTCTCTTCCAGCTCGACAGCCGCGCGGTAGATGCGGATCTCGTCAAAGCAGAACTGGCCCTATCATTTGCCGAAAAGAACGTTGATCGACAGAAGAAACTGATCGCCGCTGACAGCACTTCGGAAAAATTAGTTCTCGAAGCAGAGCAGGCCCTCGCAGGTGCACAGGCCGATCTTGCCACAGCGAAAGTACAGCGCTCCCTCCTCACCGGAGTGGCTCCGCTAAGCGGCATGATCGTGAAATTCTCCGTCCGACCGGGCGAAGCGGTTGATACGACTACCGTTCTTGCGGAGATTGTTGATCTGGATCGACTCGTCGCCTCCGTCTCTGTGCCACAGCGCGAAGCGATCTATCTCAAAGCAGGGCAGCCGGCGCGAATCAACGATTTCGAAACAACCGTCGCCTATATCAGTCCATTCGTAGCCCCTGACACGGATACCATTCTCGTGCGTCTGCCAGTTCCCAAAGGAAGCAAGACAAAACCCGGTGAATTCGTTTCCGCCCAGATCGTGATCGAGAACCGTCCGGATACCCTCGCCGTGCCTCGCGAAGCGGTCTACACAGATGCCTCGGGGACGAGCACCGTATCCCTAGTGGAGGGAGACACTGCTCGTCAGATCGTGGTTGCGATAGGACTACAAGACAACGATCTCATCGAAGTGAGTGGAGAAGGCATCCAGGAAGGTGCCACTGTCGTCACGCAGGGTTCCTACGCGCTTCCTGAGGTAACAAAAATCCACATCCTACCGCCGACCGTAAAGGAGGACACACCGTGACTGAGAGCGTCCCAACCGGGCCGGGGTCCTTTGGCATCCGCCACCGGCTCTCGATCATCTTTGTAACCGTGGCGCTGTGCCTCGCTGGAATCTACGCAGCAATCCAGATGCCCTCTTCTGTTTTCCCCGAAACGGAGTTTCCGCGGTGCGTCATCCTCATCGACAACGGCATCATGCCTGCGGACGAGATGATGGCAACGGTGACCCGCCCACTCGAAGAGGCAATGAAGGACATCCCCGGGGTAGTGCAAGTTCGCAGTGCGACCGGTCGTGGCAGCGCTGAAGTGAACATCTTTTTCAACTGGCAGGTGAACATGGTCGAGAGCGAACTGTATGTGCTCAATCGTGTCGCCCAGGTGAAATCAGTCCTCCCCAACACCGCAAAGACTACTGTATGGAGGCTGACCTTCAATGCGTTTCCCATCATCGGGATCAGTCTCACCAGCCCAAAACGGGATCTTACCGAATTGTGGGAAACCGCCCGCTACGAGATGAAACCGAGATTTCTGCGCATCCCCGGCGTCGCCCGAGTGGACATCGTCGGCGGTAGAACTCCCGAATATCATGTCATCGTCGATCCCGTAAAGCTCGCCGCTTCCGGCGTCGCCATGAGTGATATCACTTCCGCGCTGGCGCAGAACAATCTGGTCGCACCGGCGGGATTTCATACAGAAAACTACACACTCTATCTCGCTCTAGTCGACAGCCGCACGGAGACATCGACGGATCTTGAGAACTTCACAATCCAGATGCGCAACGGCATTCCGATCCGAATCAGGGACATCGCCCGAGTCGAACGAGGCCCGGAACCAGCTTTTAATGTAGTGACCGCTCAAGGCCGCACCGCCGCGCTCCTGAATATCCGCGCTCAACCCGAAGGCAGCAGTATTCTCCATATCGCCGAGGAACTCAAAACACAGATCAACGAACTGAAAAAGACGCTGCCTCCAGATATGGAGTTATCCTTTTACTACGACCAGTCACTGCTCGTAAAAGAGTCCGTCGGAAGCGTCTGGGAAAGCATCCTCTTTGGATTGGTTCTCGCAGTGATAGTGCTCTACCTCTTCCTAAAAAACTGGGGGAGCGTGCTTACAGCGATCGTCGTCATCCCGGTCTCCGTTCTTGCGACCCTTGTCGTAATGTTGGCTGCGAAACTCACCTTCAACCTTATGACCCTGGGAGGGATCGCGGCAGCGATCGGCATCATTATCGATGACGCCATCGTCGTAGTGGAGGCCATCTCCGCCCGCATCGCAAAGGGCGAATCACGAAGCGAGTCCATAAAAAATGCCATGCACGAGATCGTGCGTCCGCTCATTGGTTCTACCCTCACCCCAGTGGTTGTCTTTATTCCCCTCGCATTTCTCGACGGCATCACTGGAGTGTTTTTCCGCTCGCTCGCCCTCACCATGGTCGTTGCGCTACTCACCTCCCTCCTTCTCGCGATCACGCTTACTCCAGCCCTTGCATCGCTCTTCCTGAGTGACAGGCGGAAGAAGGCAGTCCATGAGGACGGAGGGGCAGTGATGCGCACGTTGCTTGCCGTTTTCGACCATATCCTCGGATTCGCACTGAAGCTTCGCTGGGTTGCGTTGTGCATTTGTCTCTTGATTGGCTTCGGTTCTTGGAAGCTCTACGAACAGCTACCCACCGGATTTATGCCCGAGATGGATGAAGGAGGATTTGTCATCGACTATCAGACCCCCTGGGGAACGAGTCTCGAAGAAACAGACAGGGTCCTGCGAGAGGCAGAAAAAGTGATCCAGGCAACCCCCGAAGTAGAGGGATACTCCCGCCGCACCGGAGCACGTCTCGCACTGGCCGTCGCAGAACCGAATACCGGAGACTTCCTCGTCAAACTTAGGCCGGACCGCACCCGAACCACTGAGGAAGTGAAGAGGGAACTCCGCGACAAGTTCAACGCGACACTCCCCCAAGCCGAGTGGGAATTCCCCGGTATTCTCAGCGATCTTGTCGGAGACCTCACCGAAGCCCCGGAGCCGATCGAAATTAAGCTCTTTTCCAATGATACCGACTGGTTGATGCAGAAAGCACCCGAGGTAGCAACGGCGATCGGCAATGTCCCCGGCATCGTGGATACAAATGATGGGCTCACCATGACCGGGCCTACGATCCGTTTCCGCATTCGCACCATCGATGCCCAACGCTACGGACTCACCGGGACTGATATCGCGATGACCCTGGAAACGGCGCTGCTCGGCACTACGGCTTCCAGCATCCTCGAAGGAGATCGAGTCGTGGCTATTCGGGTCATCGGAGAACTAGGCACGGTACAACATCTCGCGGATATCAAAGAACTACCGATCCGTACCCCTACCGGTAGCATTGTTAAAATCTCGCAGGTCGCGGACATCACGGAAGAACCAGGTCAGCTGGAATTACGACGAGAAGACCTGCGCCAACTCGTTGCCGTCACTGCAGCACTCGAAGGGCGAGATCTCGGCAGTGGAATCGCAGAAATCAAGAATTTACTCGCGGCGGATAAAAGCATCCCGCCTGGAACGATTGAGTTCGGGGGGCTCTTTCACCAGCAACAGGAGAGTTTTCGCCATCTCCTGACCGTCCTGCTCCTCGCGATTGCGCTCGTGTTTACGGTCTTGTTAGTTGAATTTCGCAGCTTCCGCGAACCGATTGCGATCGTCTTTGGAAGTCTGCTCTCGCTTTCCGGTACGATCCTCGCCCTGTGGCTGACGGGCACTACGCTCAACATCGTAAGTTTTCTCGGTTGTATTATTGGGATCGGGATCGTTGCGAAAAACGGCATCCTCATGCTCGACCTCGTAGATCAACATCTCTCCGAAGGAATGTTCCTTTCCGAGGCACTTGCAAAGAGCGCACACCGGAGGCTTCGCCCCATTCTGATGACCTCGCTTACCACTGTCCTTGCGATGATTCCCCTCGCCTGGGGGATTGGCCATGGAGCCGACATGCTACGCCCCCTCGCAATCGGGATCATCGGCAGCATGTGCATCTCACTCGTCTTCTCCCTTATCGCGACCCCCGTCGTTTATCGAATTACTGGTCGGGAGGCGATGGCATGACGACTCAGCCTCTCTCAATCACTCACGAACTCCTCCAAAAGACAATGAAACATAACCCCAGCTTATCCGACGTCGCCTACCCCGCTCCAGATCGGGATCGCGTCCTTCCCGACAACATCTTCGACACGCCCACTGATGCGATTCAGGATTTTTCTTTCAATTCCAAAGTCGCCTCCGTCTTCGATGACATGGTGGATCGATCCGTTCCCTACTATCGGGAAATTCAGCGAATGACGGGCCAGCTTGCTGCGGATTTCGCCGTTCCCGGAACACGGGTGTATGACCTCGGATGTGCGACTGGCACATCGATGGTACTCATGGACGGAAGCATCGACACCGATGTAACTCTTGTCGGTCTCGACAACTCCGCCGAGATGCTAAACAAATGCCGTGAGAAACTCAAAGACGCGAAAGTAACAAAACCGTTTGAACTCCTTGAAGCGGATCTGAACAGGGATGTCGTGATTGAAAACGCCTCCGTCGTACTTCTGGTGCTCACCCTTCAGTTCGTACGTCCACTCTATCGTGAGCGGCTCATGAAACAGATCTTTGATGGTTTGAATCCCGGAGGATGTGTCATCCTCGTTGAAAAGGTACTCGGTGAAAGCTCACACTTGAACCGCCTTTCCATTGATCACTACTATGAATACAAAAAGTCCATGGGATATTCCTCCCTGGAAATTTCCCAGAAGCGCGAGGCGCTCGAGAACGTCCTCGTCCCCTACCGTCTCACGGAGAATCTGGAGCTACTCCAGCGTCTCGGGTTCAATCAACAGGACACGTTCTTCAAGTGGTACAACTTTTGTGGAATCATCGCGGTGAAGTGACTCGCATCCACTAACGAATTTTTCTCATGATCTCACTCGGTAATTTTTTCTTCCGATACCGCAACGGTCTCTTCCCCCTGGCCATTGTCCTTCTATTGATCCCATCGAGGAATGTATTTTCCGACTGGAGGATCGCTGCTCTCGTCGGGGTCGCTCTCGTCCTCATCGGGCAGATCATACGAGCCATCACAGTCGGTCTCGACTACATCGTGCGAGGCGGACGGAATGGCCAAGTCTATGCCGAAGGTCTCGTCACTGGCGGCATGTTCCAGCACTGCCGCAATCCCCTCTACGTCGGGAATTATCTCGGTATCCTTGGAGCTGTCGTCACTTCGAATTCGCTCATCGCGATCACCGTCGGGGGAGTCTTCTTTTTGATTGCCTACATCGCGATCACGCTGGCGGAGGAAAACTACCTTCGAGGAAAGTTCGGCAGTGACTACGACAGCTATTGCGACCGAGTTCCGCGCTTCACGCTCCAACTCGGAGGGATCCGGGCGACCCTGAAAGCGGCTCGATTTAACTGGCAGAGATTGCTCGTGAAAGAATACGGGACGATGTTTGTTTCGCTCGCTGGAATCCCACTCATCCTTCTCCTGACACGACACTATCGCTACGCGATTCCCATGTGGGCAGATGGATGGGATAGTGCTCTTTTGGTTTCCATCGCCGTATTACTGGCCGGATATCTACTGGCTCGATGGTTGAAAAAATCTGGCAGAATTACCGAGTGACAGAGAGCCTCTCCCCTAGCAGCCGGTCGTTCTGCTAGTCTCCGGCCCTTCGCTTCGTTGTCCAGAAATCGTTCACCGAAAAACCCATTTCAGCCCGCCTCATGTCCCGGCCCCTGAAGGCGTTCGTTGCGATCCACCGAACCGCCTGCAACCCGACGAGTCAGGCTTACTTTCCAACTTGCCGAAAGAGCGTCAATCCCCGCCAGTTCCAATGCGCGAACATCACCGCCCTTTTGCTGATGCATCACCTCATTCGCTGCCGTGATGCTCCAATCTGGATGCGGGCGTTCAATGAGATCCAGGAGGGTGCCACTTTGAATACTGCCCTCGGTCAGGACACGAAAATACCATCCTGTGCGCCCGGTGCGCTCCACACGGGCCGCGAGATCCCGGATTCTCCAGCGCCGCGAGAGTTTCCAGCAAGGCTGCCTCGGTTGCGTGATCTGCAAACGCAAATCACCCAGCCCAAAAACGTCTCCCACGCATACCGTCTCCTCGGTCAAACCCCGCGTGGTCAGATTTTCCCCGAAAGCAGCCGCTGGTAGCTCCAAACCCAACTCCGAAGACCAACCCGCATAGTGCTCCCAGGGATACACATTGAGAGCCTTGTCAGGCCCCCCGTGATGGATCAGATCAGCTTGACCATCTCCGGTAATGCCCGTGTGCGTCACCCACAAGGGGCCTTCCACAGGCTCTTTGAAAAACCCGGAAGTCCATTCCCGATCCATCGGAGCCACCGCATCAGCGTGGCCATGCGTGCGCGGCATCCCGACTTGAAGACCTACGATTTCGAGTTGTATCCTGAACGGTCTGTTATCCATCCGCATTTCGAATCAAAATCATCCATCCCTTCTCCTCAACAAGACAACTGCCAGCAAATGTTCCCCTACCGGATTTCCTGGCGGATATTTCCTGGGCGCATAATCGAGCGAAGAGAGACCTCTGCTTCGCGTTCCTGACCGAGCCAATCAAGGAGCACGGCAACGCGATCCCCACCCCCAATGAGGCGAGTGATTACCGTTTTGAGACCTTTCATTGATCCTTCCGTGATCGTGATCTCATCTCCGGGCGCGATGGTCTGCTCAATGACGCGGATGGCATTCGCCTCCTCCGGGAACTCCTCTCGCAACTCACGAATGTACGTATCCGCAATCAGAGGGTAGAAATCGGCAAAATGAAGCACACCACTGACCCCAGGCGCTGCATTCACCGCACGGAGATCGTTCACAAAGTCAAAACGGGCGAAAAAATAACCGGGGAAAAGGGCTTCGACATACCAAACTCTGCCCCGCAAAGTGGATTTTTCATACCGAATGCGAGGACAGAACACTTCGTCAAGGTGGGCGAATTGCTGCAGATTCCGTGCCGCGATGTGCTCACTCTTCGGCTTGGAGCGCACACAATACCAACCCTCTTCGGGCGTTGCAGGAGATAAGGACATGAGTCGGGCGAGAAAGAGTGCCGCACTATACCCCCTCTCTTCCGAGAGGAAAGGGCGATCTCAGGCTCCTTATCCGGGATCAGTTTCCACCCCTTGCGCAGGGACGTTTTTTCCCTTACCAATGCATCCGCCCGTCTTGTCGGGTCAAATTTCCGTCATGTCCCTGCCAGCCCCCACTCCAGAGCCGATCCGGGCTCTCGACCTTGCCAAAGCGACTCCGGACGAACTTGCCGAAGATCGTCGGGCTGTCTTTAAACGCCTCCTGGGTTACGTAAAACCACTCAAAGCCCGCCTGATCTGGGGCATCCTTTTTGGAGTCCTCGCCGGGGTCTTCAACGGAGTCCTCCTTCTGGTTCTGAAATCCGTCTTCACGATCGTGCTGCCGGGAGCTCGAGGCGAGGCAAAACCAGAGGTCTATTTCCCTTTCAAAGATCTCCACTTTGCCCCGCTCGCCGAATTTTCGATCCCGGCTCCGAATCTTCCGCCGGACAAGGAATGGATCTTTGTTCTCATCGTCTGCCTCAGCATCCCGATCCTGCTCACGATTCGGGGAGGATTCTACTTTTTGCATCAATACTGTATGCTCTGGATCAATATGAAGGTGCTCTACCGTCTCCGCGACGAGACCTTCAGCAACCTCATGGGCCAGTCGCTCGCGTTTTATAATACCGTGAAACAGGGGGAACTGATACAGACCGTCGCGAACCAGACTCGCACGACGGCGGATGCAGGGAGCCAACTCCTCAGCGCCCTGATTCAGAACCCGGCTGCGATCGTCTCCATCATCATCATGGTCACGATCATGGATCCGCTCTACACCTTCGGGGCGCTTTTTGTCTTCCCACTTTGCATTCTCCCAGTGGCAATGATCAGTCGCAAGGTCCGAAAAGCCGGCGGCGGCGAGGAAAAAGAGTCCGAGAATCTCATGGTCACGCTGCACGAAAGTTTCTCGGGCATCCGCCTGATCAAAGCACATGGACGGGAAGATTACCAGCGTTCGCGATTCAACGAAGGGAGCCGCCAGATCATCAAATTTATCATCCGCTGGCGCAAAGCGATGGAACTCTCCAGCCCGATGGTGGAAATCGTCGGCTCACTCGGGATCGCCATCGGCATGGTCTACGCCTGGTATTTCAAAATCGAACCCGAGACCTTTCTCACGATCAACCTCGGTTTGATGAGCATTTATCCCCACGCAAAAGTGCTCAGCCGCATGCAGATCCAGCTGCAAAAATGTTATGTCGCAGCGGTGAAGGTCTTCGGATACATCGATGCCGTTCCCGACGTCCTCGATCGACCTGGCGCGACCGCGCTGACCAATTCACAAGGGTCCATTGAGTTGAAAAACGTGACCTTTTCCTACATCCCCGAACGGGCCGCGCTGAACGATGTCTCCCTGCGCTTCGAGCCGGGGAAAAAATATGCTCTCGTCGGTCAGAGCGGTTCGGGCAAATCGACGATCCTCTCGCTCATCCTTCGTTTTTACGAAGTGGAACAAGGTAACATCGTCATCGACGGCCACGACATCCGCGACTACACCCAGCAGACCCTTCGGGATCAGATCGGGCTGGTTAGTCAGGATACCTTCCTCTTCCACGACACGATTCTGAACAATATCCGCTACGGCCACCTCGAAGCGAGTGACGAGGATGTCTACGCCGCCGCTCGCCTCGCGCACGCTCACGAGTTCATCACCGAACAAGCGCAAGGCTACGAGACGATCCTTGGGGACAAAGGCTGCACCCTCTCCGGCGGCCAGCAACAGAGGCTCTCCATCGCTCGGGCGATCTTGCGCGACGCTCCGATCCTGTTTCTAGATGAAGCAACCTCGGCCCTCGATTCCGAGTCGGAAAAAGCCATTCAGAACGCACTCGAAGAACTCTCCAAAGGGAAAACCGTCATTGCGATCGCCCACCGGCTATCCACCGTGCTCGACTCCGATGAAATCGTTGTGATGGGTCAAGGCCGCGTCATCGACATGGCTTCCCACGAAGTTCTTCTGGGGCGCTGCCCAGAGTATCAGCAACTCTATCATCTCCAGTTTTCGGAAAATTGAATTGGAGAGGATCTCAAGAGGGTTGAGTCCGAGACCAAACCCTCTTGAGTCGATTCCTTCACGGAACCCATTTCAGCTTTGCGACCCAGACCCGATTATCGGCACCCCTTGCCACGAGTGGTTTGGTATCGTGAGGATGCGGGGCAGGTCCTTGCATCCACTCAGTCACAGTGACCCAGGTTTCTTCTTCACTGATCTCAGTGACACCAAAATTCCCGAGGCGGGCACCGTGCTCGGGAACGAGAATCTGCTCGCTCGTGCGAATCACCCGCCGGGTTTCCGGATCAACTCTCGCGATGAAAAGCGGAGCCCGATGCCGGAAGACATGATCGTTCCCGGCACCCCTCCGCGTATAAACGAGGTAGAGCCCACTGGCATGATTCACCCAATGCTGCTGGGTGTTGTAGTTCCCGAGATCCTGACCGTCATCAAAAAGCCAGGGTTCCGGCGCAGAGTAGTTCAGTCCGTCCTCACTCACAGCAACATATCCGTGAACATCGTTCCGCATTGTGAGATAGAATTTCCCGCCCCATTTCGTTACAGACGGTTCAGACAGTCCCCTCTCGGCGGGAACGGTGAGTTCACTACCGTGTTCGAGATAGCGGAGTTCGGTGCCGTCGAAGTGACACCGGACCACGGTCACGGAGAAGGCGGAGTCCTCGATTGTCTTGAAGTAGACAGGGAGAAGGATTTCTCCGTTTTCCAGATCATACCGCTGGACACTACCAGCCCCACAATTTTCGAAACGTGGCTCGTCAGGCATGAGGAGATTCTTCCACGGGGACCAAGACTGCTTTGCCGGATCATAGCTGGCATAGGCCGTGTTCCGTGGTCGTTCTTTCATGACTGCGTTCTTCTGATACACCACAGTGTGTCCGATCCCGAGAAGAACACCTGTCGCCGCGTGCCATTTCGGACTGAAGTCGGAGACAGCGATCTCGAGATCGGAGAAACCGCCCCAGGGAAAGGGCGATCTCGCAAAGGCCGCTTGTTCTTTCGGAGGACTCCACGGCTGGTCCGGACCGCTCTTCCGCATTTCATGCAGGGCAAAAAACACATCCGAACCGGAGAGTTGCAATTGTTGCAGAGTCATGACAACCAGCGGACTAGGCCCAGGATTCGCGGAGGAATGGGAAGGGATCGCGCCCGCCCGTGCATGGACCCAACATCGTTCTCCATCAAATCCCTGCGAGGCAACGGAGAGCTCGATCCGATAGGCGACCTCCTCCCCGCATAGCGGAGTCACGAGCCCGAGGGAAAGGAAAATGGGAATCAGGGAAGTCGTTTTCATGAGGGGGGAGATCTCAAAAAGAGAAACACAGTTCACCACTCTGCCACGACTTCATTCCGCCCGCACTTGCGCCAATCGTGAAGCAAAAGCAGGCTTGCCGCTTTGCCCTGCCTTGTGATAGAGATGGGCGCATCATGATTCCGTTCCCCCGCTTTCCCTTTTTTCTTTTCGTTTTCATTACGACTTTTTTTGGGGAATCAATCCAAGCATCGGGTCCCGGCAAGGAGGGTGCCTTCGGCGGGAGGCGCGTCCTCATCATCGGCATCGATGGGTGTCGACGCGATGTTTTGCGCCAGGTCATCGACGAAGGAACGGTTCCCCAGATCGCGAAGCTCGCGTCCACTGGTCTTGCCTATTGGAACATGGAGGCAGGAGGTCCCCCGATCGGACCGAAGAATCAACCCACCATCAGTGGTCCAGGATGGTCGACTCTCCTCACCGGTGTCTTCACTGACAAACATCTCGTGAAAGGGAATGGAGAGAAGTTCGCGAGCGGGAATTTTTCTGCGTATCCCCATTTCTTCCAACGCTTGCGAGCAGCCTATCCCGAGGCATGGCTTGGATCTGTCGTTGGAAAAACCTGGCCAGAGGTGAACGACATACTCCTCGCCCGCAGCGGAGAAGGCATTGTCAACCTCGCCACCACGGTTCCCTCCGAGACGATCATGGAAGACGGAGTCAAACGTGTCCTCGACGATGCAAATGTCACCCGGGAAGCGGTGCGATGCCTCTCGGAGGAGAATCCAGACGTACTATTTCTCCACTACCTCGACGTCGATCACAGCGGGCATCAGTTCGGGTTCAGTGCGGAAGTTCCGCAGTATCTCGCGACGATCCGCCGACTCGATCAACACCTTGGTGAAGTCTTTGCGGCAGTGGAGGCGAGGCCCCGCCATGAGGAGGAATCCTGGCTCATTGCGGTCGTGACCGACCACGGTGGCACCGGAAAAAGCCACGGTGGCCAGAGCGCCGAGGAAAGGCACATCTTCGCCCTCTTTTCCGGTCCTGGAATCGAGGGAAAATCGGTGGAGGAAGGCCGCAGCTTCCAGAGCCTCCTCGCTCCGGCAGTCTTCGCCTTCCTCGGAGCGCCCGTCGATTCCGCTTGGGCCTGGGAAGATGTCGCGCCCCGGGAAGTGCCCACTCCCTAATCTTTCTTCCCGTTCACCAGCCTATAGAGCCGCGTGCCCAACGGTGGTAGTGACACCGCGACCTTTCCCTCGCGGATCGTAAGTTTTACGGAAGCATCGTGAAACTCCACCCCATCGGCGCTTTCCAAACCGTCGAGGGAAAGCGTCGCTTCCTCTGCCTTGCGTGAATCGTTGACGATCATCAGATAATTCCCGTCACTGTCTTCTTTGAGCGCGGCATGTAGAGCGGGATTCGTGGGAGCGAATGTCAGGACACGCGAGGAATTAGGAATGGTTATTACGTCCTGCATCGCTTTCAGTTCACCGATAACCGTTTCCAAGATCTTCAGGTCTTCGGGATGGTCTTTGGTGTACCAGCCCTCTTTCGTGATCGCATTGCGGTCATCCCACGCATAAATCCCCAACCCTTGCGCACCCGACGCGATCGCCAAATAGGACATGCAACGCAACTCCTCTTCGCTGGGCCGCTTGTTATCGTTCTCATAATATTGATATTGAGGGAGGACAGTCCAGACCGGCTTTAATCCCGCAACCGCATTGACCGAATACTTGGTCGTGTCAGCCACGTCGCGGAGAGAGACATTCGGAATCGGATAGGGATCGGGTCCCAAAATATCTACCGTTTCGCCCAGCCTTTGCAGGTGGTCATTTCGATTGGTGATCGAAAGGATGGGACGTTTCGCGAGTTGTTTTGCGGCGGTGTAACCGGGCTGGAGCTGCTCGATCCTCGTGCGCCCGGGCTCATCCGCCCCATACCAGATCGCCAGGGCCGGGTGATCGGTCAGGGCCTCGATGCCTTGTCGATTGAGTTGCGTGGTCGTTCCCCCACCGGCATAGATCCCATCGTTGACGACCATGAAAATCCCATTCTCCTTTGCGGCATCCAGAAATTGCCTCGTGAGAGCAATGGTTTTCTCATCTCTTGAGGGCAGAGAGAACCCTTCGTTATCCGGGTAGCGAGCCGAAAGCATCGTGAATCCGATCTTCGCCAGCACCGGGATATCCGCCAGAAAGGTGTGGTAGACCATCAAGGGAAAGATCGGTTTGCCGTTGATCACCAAACGATTTTGATCATCGATTTTCACCGCCTGCTTCGTATCGTCGCCGGCATAGAGATCCACCTCGCGGGAGTAGAGTTCCTTCCCGTTCGACGTCGCTTTGATCGTGAGGGGGTATTGGCCTTCGGAAACCGGCGGATCGAAAAAGACCGTCCGGGTTGCGGCGTTCGTTAGGGTAAAGTGATGCAACTGCTTCCCGCCAGACTGGAAGTCCACCTCCAGCGGCAAAGCGGAAGGTTCGATATGATCCAGGATCACGGCGCTCTTTTTCCGATAGGGCAATGCGTGAACGTAAGTCTCAAAGGGAGTCAGTCTATCGATCGCCCTCGAAACATGGGAAACCCGTATCTCACCCACGCGCACATTCTTCATGCCGCGCGCGAAGTTCAGGTCATGACGCGGATCGCTTTGCAGCGGCATCGCATCTTCCGGCGAATAATACTCCGTCCAGTCAAGCCTGCCATCCACCCAAGTACGAGCCACTTTCAAAACGGGATCGTATGTCAGGGCGAGATGCACCCAGCGATTGACAGGGAGATCGATGTATCCGGGGAATCCCGTTCGGCTCACCGGATACGTGTCATATTGTCTATCAGTGGTCGTGAAAATCGTCGCGGTGGGAAAGACCATCCAGTCCACATTAAATCGCCCCTTGCTGATCGTCGTGTAAAACGAACCCATTTTGGTGAAAGGATTCCCCCCTGGGTTGGGTGTTTTGTCATCGCTCTGTTGCAGTTGCAACCACATTTCCAAGGTGAGACCACGCGAGAAGTCCAACGTCCCGCTCTTATGGACACTGATGCCGTTGCCCGCAGCATCGCCGAATTGCAAAGCGTGACCGAAACGTTCATCCGGCACCACGCGGGCACCTTTGACGCTTGCTTCAAATATCCCTTTTTTGTCCTTCAAACCATCGGCCTGTGGTTGCAGCAGCAGGAGAATGCCCGGATCGAGCGGGAAAGGTTTTTCGTTCGGTTGCTGAGCGGCGACGAGATTCGGAAAGACCATCGTCAGAGCCATGAGAAGGGAAAAAAGCAAAGTTGTCAGGGCACCCTGCTCGACGAATCCCTCATTTTTTGTTTTTCCGACAACAAGCACTCTTTTCATATCATGG
>JAGPCC010000319.1 GCA_018058245.1 Verrucomicrobiales bacterium | reverse complement strand
CCTTTCGGCAGGGTGGACGATGTATCCCAGGGCGTTGCCCCATAAGCGCTAATTTTAAAATATCTCATGTGATAATTTCCATAATTCTATTTAGGGCGCTCGCTCGGCATCGACGATTGTCGTTCAACCTAAAAAGGAAAATGGGCGTGTTCGGCGAGCACCTTTGATCGAGGCGTTTGATGTGGCGGAGCGGTGATGGGTGGGCGGGGGTTTTCATCCGCTCAGGAGCAGTTGTGCGTCTTCTGGGAGACCGGGCAGCCATTTTCCTCCGAGCCAGCGACGCAGCACTCGGGTCAGAAGCAGTGTCCAGCGTTGCTCCACGGTCCATCGCTCAGTGATGGACTGGATCTGGTGCAACTCGTTGCTGATGACGGTGACGGCGCTTGCGATGAGGTCGCCTTTTTCATGCAGAACGCTGACTTTGACCGTGCGTTGGCCGCCGCTCTGGACTTGGCGGGCGACTCCGGACATGAGCATGGGGCGGGTGCGGATGGCTTCGCGGTGGTGGCCTTCATCGTAAAAGCGCAGATAGAGGCTCCACCAGTTGTAAACAAGGGCGATGAGGTTTGCCATAAGCCGGCTGGAGGCGAGGCGGCGGGAGGTATAGCCGCCCCAGCCCCATTGGTTCTTGAGTTCGTCGAAGCAGTTTTCGGCATCGGCACGGTCGCGGTAGTGCTTGGGCATCACGATGGCAGGATAGGCGCGGGCATCGAGGCTGGTGACGAGCACGGCGATCTTGCCGCTCCACGGGGTGGCGCAGGCGTCCCAGCCTTCGCCGCTGGCCTGCGGCAGGTGACTCTGCCGGTCTTTGCCGCGACGCGATTTACCGGGCAGCCTGATCGGCGCGGCGCATGGGGTTTCACGCACGAGAATGACGCGCCGCTCTTTGCTCCAGCCGCTGAGGCGCAGGGTGGTTTCAAGCGCCTGCCAGCCGTCGCCGCAGTTCTGCCAATCGGCTCCCTGACGCATCATGCGGATGACGAGGTCTTTGACTTTGGCTGTGTGGCGGAGTTTGAAGAGGTAAGGAAGCTCACGTTCCTCGTGCTCCAACATGACGGTCTCGCTGCCGTAGCCGCAATCGCCGCGGGTGAAGGTGGGCCATTGGTGCCGGGGTAGTTTTTCCAGGGTCTGCCAGAGGCCAGGCAGTCCTTTGGCTGCAGCGTGTTCGTTGCCGGGGCGGACTTCAACGCCGAGGCTGAGGCGCAGGTTGGCGACGAAGTAGCTATGGTAAACGTGGCTGGGGCGACCTGGTTTTTGAGGGTTGTAGCCGATTTTGGCGCCCTCCTGGTGGCCGTAGAGGGGCTTGACGGTGACGTCGATGTCGAGGATCCACGGCAGGCCGAGGGCGGGGGCAATGCTGCCGAGGATTTGGCTGGAGATCCAGTCGAGACCGGATTCTTCATCGATACGGCCGATGCCGAGCCGCACGGCATCTTCACTGACAGTGCCTTTCATGCCCAGCAGTCCGGGGTTGATACCGTCGCCGCGAACGGCGTTGATGTGGGCGTAGCGCCAGTGGCCGCAAAGAATGCTGAGCAGGGCGGTGCCCATGACGTTGCGTGCGCCGCTGCCACGGTTGCCGGTGTAGTGGAGCGGGCAATCCCGCAAAAATTCCACCCATCGTCCACCGGTGTGGAGGAACTGGAAAAAGAAGATGAGCTGGCCCTCGCGGGTGACGGGGGCCTGGTCGTCCCACTCGGCGTGAAAGCGCCCGCCGGGCGTGTCTACCGGCCAGCTGCCGGAGGGATATTTCGGGGCTGTTTTATCCTCACCCGCAGAGTGAGGACGAATTAGGGTCACAGAAGCTTCCATGACATTAATCCTGCATCACTTACGGCGTTATGGCGAGAATTCCATTTTCCTCTTTAGGATTAAAGATCAATTAGATTGAGGACTCTCCTCCTGCAGTGAATTTTCCCCTCCTGCGGAATGGGCAGTTCTGTCCATGAAGTCCACTTACCCCAATTTTTTCATCGTGGGAGCGCCCAAATGTGGCACTTCCGCCCTTTATCATGCTCTCTTGGAGCATCCTGATGTCTACTTTCCAAGGTCGGATCGCGCCACCGACTACTGGATTCACAAGGAACCGCTTTATTTTTCCAATGATCTCGGAATCGCCGATTGGATGCGGATCACAAACGAAGATGACTACCTCAAGCTCTACGCGGGAGCGGGCACCGCAAAACGACGAGGGGACGTCTCTGCACTGTATCTGTTTTCCGACAGCGCCGCCCGGCACATCCGCCAGTTCTGCGAGGAGGAAGTAAGGATCATCATTCTCCTGCGGCCACCGGTCGACTGGATGCGATCCTGGCACCACGACTGCCTCCGTTACGCACACGAACCGGTCGCGAATTTCCGGGCTGCCGTGAACGCTGGTGCCTTTCGCGACTGCGGACAGGGCTTACCGCACCATTGCGGATTCAAAGGCTGCTTGAACTACGCTCGGCTGGCTCGCTTTTCCGATTCGGTCTCTCGATATTTCGAGTGTTTCGGCCGTGAACGCGTTCGGGTTTTCCTGATGGAGGACCTTGTGCAGGATCCAGCTGGAGTTCTGAGCGAAGTTGGGAATTTTCTCGGGATTACCCCGGTTCCGTTTCACGGGATCGAACGACAAAACGATTCCGCAACTCTCTCTCGCACTCACACACTGGAGTTCCGGCTGAAGAGAAAACTGAGCAATCATTCCTTCGGCCAGCACCTCATGGATTCACTTCCCCACGGCCCTTTGCGAGTTTTCCGGCGAACCGTCCAGCGCTACCTCCCTCCCCTCTCTGACAAATCCATCGACCCGGAACTTCGCCTTACTCTTCTCGACGATTTTCGTTCTGAGGTCCTTCGACTAGGTGAGTTGATCGGGCGAGACCTCTCCCACTGGAACAGAGCGGAGGCCCCTCCCACATCTCACTGATTTGCCCCCGCGATCAAAATCGTCGAATTCGAACCAGACCGAGATGTATTGTTCGATGAGCGCACCACTCGATCGCACAGGATGGTTGGCCAATTTAGTCATCTGCTTCCGAGGCATCTTTGATCACAAAACGTGCTTTCAACTTGCAACCCTGCTATGCGAGACCGGCAGATTTGACATTACGAAGCACTTCTTTCTCAGCGTCATCGATCAATTCCACCACCTCACAGTCTCCGAAATGAACGCATCCTATCAAGACGCTCCTGCAAGGTTGAGACATTGCCATCATGCCCGTAGTGCTCGCTATCCTCACCGCGCAGAGCCCACTCGGATGGAATCCCGAGAGCATCACTGACGCCGAGGGAGCGACCGGGATGCAGACTTGCTCGCCAAGATCGGAAGAGACTGCCCGTGATTTTTTGGCCTCGCGCGGTCCACGTTCTGGGCCGGTCGAGTGCGGTCTACCATATCGCCTCGATGAGACCGAAACCATGACGCACCCGACCGGTGCAGCATAGCCGGCGTGAGCATCAGGTTTGAGCACCAGATCAGTCACGCCGGGTGCCGAACGCGAATTCAGCGCCCGCTCCATGCAAGTCTGATCAAAGCCCGACCGGATCGCCTCTGTTCCGATCACCGCGATTGGTTTGCCTTCATTATTTCGAGCTGGAAGAATTGCATCTACCTCACCCGCTGGGGTCTCGCGTAGTCAGCAGCTAGCGAATCGCTCCGTCATTTCCCCGCAAAACCGTCGGATCCCGTACTTCGAGAACTCCCCCTACCGCTTCGAGGAGCCGCTCGATCCGAATCGGCTTATTCACCACATCCTTGATTCTCACGTCCCGCTTCATCTCATCCGAGAGTTTGGCATCCTCTTTTTCCCGGACAAAAATCACAGCGGGGGCAAGAGATTTCAGACCGCGACCAGCGGAACAGGCTCGACAGATCAGTTCGTAGAGCATCGGACCACTGAGTTCGACGGACTTCATCGCAAAGAGAAAGAGACCAAATGGCTGTTGCAAGGACAGCTCAAAGGCGCGGAGCGGGTCAGCCGTCGTAGTGACGTGGCAATTGGTGAAATTTTCGAGCGTTTCCCGGATGAGACGAGCCGTCGAAGACTTCGGGTGCATCACAAGAACGTTCACCGATCGCGTATCCTCGACCACTGACGGCAGATCTGGAACTTCCGCGATACGGTCCTCCTCCGCAGATTTCACTTGCGGCGGGGCAATATCTCTTACTGTTGTCCATTTCTGTTCTGTAGAACCTTCCATATGGGTGACGACGCGATGATCAAAATTCAGGGTGCCCGACAGCATAACCTGAAAAACCTGAATTTGGAAATCCCGAGAAACCGCTTTGTGGTGATCACGGGCGTCTCCGGTTCTGGAAAATCGTCGCTCGCTTTTGACACCCTCTACGCGGAAGGGCAGCGCCGCTACGTAGAATCGCTCTCCGCGTATGCCCGCCAGTTCCTCGATCAACTGGAAAAACCGGACGTTGATTTTATCGAAGGTCTTACTCCGGCGATTGCGATCGAGCAGCGAACCTCGCAGCCGAATCCCCGCTCGACGATCGCCACGGCCACGGAAATCTATGACTATCTTCGAATTCTCTACGCGGCTCTCGGGCGACCGCACGATCCTGTAACGGGCACGCCGCTCGTCCGCCACACGATCAAAGACATCGTCGATCACCTCACATCCTTTCCAGAAAGCACTCGTATCATCCTCCTTGCCCCGGTGAAAAAGGAGAAAGGCGAAACCTATCGGGAAGTCTTTGAGCGGTTCCGCGTCCAGGGATTCCTCCGCGCCCGCATCGACGGCACCATTGTCGAGATTGAGGAGATTCCGGAAAAGGCGAAACCAAAGAGTGCCGAGATCGTGATCGACCGACTCGTCGTGCGGGAAGACATTCGCAGTCGCCTCGCCGATTCTCTAGAGCTCGCTCAGAAGCTCTGTGAAAACCGCATCAGCGCTCTCGTCCAGGTTCCTGGATCAGACGAATACGAACTCTACGATTTCACCTTTCACTACACCAACCCCGAGACCGGATTTTTCCTCCCGAAACTGACACCGAAGCACTTTTCGTTCAACAGTCACTTCGGTGCCTGTCCCGCCTGCCATGGGCTGGGCTCCCGTCTTGTGCCGGACGCGGAACTGATCGTTCCTGATCCTGACAAATCAATCACCGAAGGCGGAGTAAAGACCTGGTGGAGCGGTTCCAAAACCCGAAAGGGATTTCATCAGCGTGCCATCAGTGATCTGGCAAAAGCCTACACCGCCGATCTCGATGCCCCCATCCGCAGCCTCCCGCGCGAATTCAAGAAAGCGCTCCTCTATGGTGACGAGCAGTTCGAAGGACTCTCCACTCAAGCCTCCCGGCTCCTCGAAACGAGCAAGAGCGAAATGACGAAACGAAATGTGCGTCGTTTCATGTCGGCAAAACCCTGCCCGGATTGCGAAGGAAAACG
>JAGPCC010000318.1 GCA_018058245.1 Verrucomicrobiales bacterium | reverse complement strand
CTGGATTACGATCAAGATCGTCCTCGCTGTTAGAGCTCCAGTTACTTGATCCCTCATAAAGTGTCCTGCAGCTTGCGCACAAGTAGCTTCACCCTGGTTGCCGCCCAGATCTGCCGAAAGGTTACTTCCGGTTGATCTCCGGACGTAAAAAAATCGACCGTTCCGATCCCCATCAACCCGGAAATACCTCTGCAAGTCACGTTGATGGACCGAATATCTACGATGCGAACCTCATTCGAACTCCTCGCAATCAGCCCTGTAATCACCTCCACACGGCGAGGCATGATATGATAGTCCTGAGTAAAACGGAGGAAACTCAAATAAACCAATCCCATTAGGGCAACCCCGATCCCCGCCACCGTATACGTCGCATCCACTGGGTACAACCAAGCCCCCGCCGTCATTCCGACGACGAGACTCGACAGGGCAATCGGACTACACAGGATCGACGGGTGTCCCGCATAGAGCAAGGCAGAGGCATCGGGAAGCAACTCCTCTCGAAATTCGGTCTCGCGGAAACCCGATTTCCCGTAAACCGAGCCGCCCGAAGGAAGCTCTGAATCCCAATCGAGCACGTCCCTCAGTCGCTCACATTCCGTCTCTCCTTCACGAAGGCAAATATCGTCGCCCGTAAATTCGCCCGATTCCAAGCCATCGAGGAGCTCATCAATACTGAATGGCCCCACTTTTCTGCTGTTTTTTAGCAGAAAAACGTTCTCATCCAATGGATCTACATCACCCATCAATCCAAATCAGGTTCGGGCGCTGGGATCTCCGGCAACAAATCTTCACGATTCAAGAGTTCGGGAATTTGCAGTGCGGCAAGAGCTGCGCCCTCCGCGCGGCGCAGAATTGTCTCGATCGGCGCAATTCGATCCATCTCTCCCACCGTCGTATGCACTAGACCCTGAATGAGCGAAATGTCCCCCTGCGGCGTAGAAAAAAGATTCGTGACCCGAAACAATAATCGTCCCCGATCCCAATCCACTTCGAAATTTCCCACCGTGAGTGTTTGATTGACCCGCATCGCCAATTCGGAAACTCGCTCGCGGACAATTTCCCCTGCCCCCGCGTGTGGTGATTCCGAAACAATCGAGACCGCCGAGAGCCCCTCAAAGACCTGAAGATGAAGATCGACCCGAGTATGATGTGCTTCAAAACCGGCACGAATCACTTCGCGACCCTCCACTTCCGTGTAGGTCCAACCCGCCTCATCAAAGGCTTTTAGGACAGTGGAATAAAGTTCGGAGAAAATCATAATAAACGGCACATTGGATTCGGACCAGTAACCGCAGCAGGGAGGCAAATACGATCGATCTGCCGCTTCCCAGCTCCACTCAGTACACCCACATCATTTGGTGGATTTCAATACCACCTTCTGAATGTCCATGACGGACTTTCCTTTCAGATCCAAAGGGACAATTGCCAGATGGTTCTCTCCTTTTTCGTTAAGTGCGACCTCTCCCAGCTTGACCTCTCTCCATTTCTGAAATCCCCCGGTGTCCTCCACCGTAAACTCCATCGTCTTTTCGTTCGCCAGTACCGCCACCTTGCTTCCTTCATTCCCATTTCCACAACCATAGAAAACAGAGACCTCGAAGGTGCCGGGATCGGTCACATCAAAAACCCACTCCGCCCAGTCTTCTTTTTGTCTCCAATACCCCAAACAATTCTTTTCCGCCTTCGGCTCATAACGCATCTCCACCGCGTAGGTCGTAGCCGACTTTGCCTCAAGTTCGATACTGCCGTCGATCGATTGTCCGAGCGGTTCTTCGTGAGGAGCCGGCCTGAAATGGATTCCTTTCACTTGAAAAGCAGGGACATTCGATTGATCCCCGGTTAGGAGCATCACATCGTAATCACTCACCTCCGGAAGATGCACATAACCGAGAACGAGCGGTTCGTCATTGCTGAGAGGATTGGTCCTCGGTGCATAACTTTTCAAAACCGCATCTTTTCCGACCTTCAACTGAACTCCCAGCTTGGGCCGAGAAGAATCATACACAAGACCCGCATAGTATTTCCCAGGTCTTCCCGGTTTCATCGTCCAAAACCAATTCGCAAAATGGCTACCAGGCTGATACTTGCCATCCTTTGCATCCAGTTGAAAAGTCCCGCGAGTGCGATCTACCGGCATCGAAAAATCCGCTGCTTTTCCCTCCGCCTCCAGCGAGCCAAAAGGATCCGGGGGAACATTGGTCGTTCCCGACTCCTGCCCAACAACACAACAAGAGAAGAAACACAGCAAGTAAGGGAAAAATCGGAATGCACGCATAAACGGAGACTGTATCGGAAACGAATTTTATTCGCAAGAAGGGAAATGCGCTCCTATTGAGATTCCACAGGCCATGGGCGATATTTCCCCGGTGTTGAAAACAAACTCGGCTTGAGAGTATGCCTTTCGAATGTAGTCTAACAAAGTCCAGAGTCCTCGTAGTTCAACGGATAGAACAAGGGTTTCCTAAACCTTAGATAGAGGTTCGATTCCTCTCGGGGACATATTTTCTCACTATTGCGGTGAACCATAGAGTAGACGAAACACTCTCGCCATTCTCCACAAGGAGCGCGTCTGCAAGCAATCCGTGAATGAGCAGAAACGGGAAAACATCACACCGTGCTGGACGGATCAGCGAACAAACTCGCCACCTCGAAATACACAAGACTTGGGAAAGTCCGCAGAAAATCTACCTCAGCCGAGGCCGAAGACTCTATCCATATTCGAGGATACCTCTTTCAACCGCGCAAGATCTCCACCCGCAACTTCCGCAGCGCACCAACCGTTGTATTCGATTTCGAGCAAAGCCTCTGTCACGTCTGCAAAATCGAGATCACCTTCCCCAATCTTTGTGAATTTGCCTTCTTTTCGAGAGAAACCTTTGACGTCAAGTTTCACGATCCGCTTGCCTAGGGCACGAATCCAATCACCGGTATTTCCAAACTTCCAGTGATTCCCGATGTCAAACTGCATTCCGACCCAGGGACTCTTGAACTCATCGATGTATCGCACGAATTCCTCCGCTGTCTGGGTGCTGTCCCCCTTCGGATCATAACAAAAATCATTCCAGACATTCTCGACAGCAATCGCAACTCCGAGGCGGGCAGCCGTCGGGATTGCGAGGGATATATTTTCAATGGTACGATTCCACACTTCCTCTTTCGTCCCGTCTTTCCCATGCCCCACAACAAGAAGGACGGTGTGCCCGCCTACAGCCTGAGTGTCTTCTAGGGCTCGGAGCAAAGAAGAGAGTGCCTCTTTCCGGACCGCAGCATCGGGATCGGAATGCCGAACATTCCAATGATCGGCACAGACAGTGCCATCAACCACTAGGCCAGACGCTTTGACCGCGGAATTCACTTCTGCGATATCAAAACCAGGCGCGCTCAGCTCGACTCCCGCAAATCCCGCTTCTTTTGCGATCTGAAACTTTTCGAGTTTCGTACCACCGTCGCGAATCATCCCTTCTTTAAGGGTCTTGTAAAACCTTCCTTGCAAGGATTGACCCGCAGGAAGCGAATCAGCAGCCTGAACCCTTTGCACACCGAGTCCAATGGGAGCAAGGGAAGCGGTGGAGAGAAAACTACGGCGTGAGAAATTTTTCATCCCCTACTACGCCGGAATCTGGCGAGAAAGTCAAGGGACTTTCACCCCTCCGACAGGACCGAAACAAGGACTTCCAACGAGGATGTTTCTCTGTCAAAGCGCCCCTCCGGCCCCTCAATACTCAGCCATTCTCTCGGTCGCCATTCCAGCGTTCGAAAAGTACATAAAAAAACCGCCCTGCGAACAGGGCGGTAATTTATAAACTGGCAACGACCTACTCTCACATGGCCTTTCGCCACACTACCATCGGCGCAATAGCGTTTCACTTCCGGGTTCGGAATGGAGCCGGGTGGTTCCGCTATGCTATGGTCACCAGAGTCTCACGCTCGAAATGCTTCGAGCGCGAACCTCTGATCACGTTCAGTGCCTCTCCATGAAAGAAAAACAGAACTCTGACAACTGTATAAAAGGAAAATGTTTACTACAACAACTCTAAAGAAAGAAGCTGGAACAAGCCAAACGGATGATTAGTACTGCTCGGCTGAATCTATTACTAGACTTATACCTACAGCCTATCGACGTGGTAGTCTTCCACGATCCTTCAGGGAGAATTTATCTTGGGAATAGCTTGACGCTTAGATGCTTTCAGCGCTTATCTAGTCCGCACTTAGCTACCCAGCCGTGCCCTTGACAGGACAACTGGAACACCAGAGGTGCGTCAAACCCGGTCCTCTCGTACTAGGGTTTGAACCCCTCAATTCTCCTACGCCCACAGAGGATAGAGGACCGAACTGTCTCGCGACGTTCTGAACCCAGCTCGCGTGCCGCTTTAATTGGCGAACAGCCAAACCCTTGGGACCTTCTCCAGCCCCAGGATGCGACGAGCCGACATCGAGGTGCCAAACCGCGCCGTCGATATGAACTCTTGGGCGCGATCAGCCTGTTATCCCTAGAGTACCTTTTATCCGTTGAGCGATAGCAATTCCACATTCAACTACCGGATCACTTAGGCCTACTTTCGTATCTGCTCGACGTGTCAGTCTCACAGTTAGTCTGGCTTATGCCTATACACTCGAAACGTGATTGCCAACCACGCTGAGCCAAACTTCGCGCTCCTCCGTTACACTTTGGGAGGATACCGCCCCAGTAAAACTGACCGGCTGCCATTGTCCTTCCGCCCGATTCAGGGCAGGATGTTAGATTTTCCAAATTCAAAGGGTGGTGTCTCATTGATGACTCTGCAGCCCCCTGAAAGGCCGCTTCAAAGTCTCCCACTTACTCTGAGCATTGAAACCGAAAAACCAGTGACAGCTTACAGTTAAGGTTCATAGGGTCTTTCCGTCCTTCTGCGGGTAGCCGGCATCTTCACCGGCACTACAACTTCACTGAGCTCCTGGTTGAGACAGCGATCAACTCGTTGCACGATTCGTGCAGGTCGGAACTTACCCGACAAGGAATTTCGCTACCTTAGGACCGTTATAGTTACGGCCGACATTCACCGGGACTTGGGTTCAGAGCTTCGCTTGCGCTAACCCCTTGCCTTAATCTTTCGGCATTGGTCACGTGTCACATCCTATACATCGACTTGCGTCTTCGCAGAATGCTGTGTTTTTGCTAAACAGTCGGTTGATCCATTTCACTGCGGCCCTCCGAAGAGGGCACCCCTTATTCCGAAGTTACGGGGCTATTTTGCCGAGTTCCTTAACCAGGTTTCACTCTTACGCCTTGGTATATTCTACCCACCCACCTGTGTCGGTTTACGGTACGGGTCCCCTTAGCACTACACATCAGCTTTTCTTGACAGTCCTTTGAACAATACGGATTGGCCGTAGCCGCACCTCGGAAT
>JAGPCC010000317.1 GCA_018058245.1 Verrucomicrobiales bacterium | reverse complement strand
CGGACGGGAGATCCGGGGATGAATCTCTGCCTTGGCCCAGTCGCGTAGAACGCTCAGGCGCCTGTCCTGCCACGTTTTGGAAAGAGCATTCGATTCCGTGATATGACGGCGCACAGAGGGGAGTCCCTCAAGTCGACGGAGAGGACTCGCCGGGCTTAGCTGTTTCCCCGCAACAAAACGCGCCACATCGTCAAAGGTGGGATCCTGAGCACTTGCGGAGGAATGGAAGAGCGAGAGGGCGAAGAGCAGAGAGAAATATCGGAGCATGACCTGGATAGAATAGACTACTCTAGAGACGTTTAAAGACTCGATCTCTTTCAAGAAATCCGCTGTTTCATCGGACAAATTCTCCACCGAACCCTCTTTGATGACAGAGCCAACCCTCTTTAAAGTCTCCTCAACTCGCGGGAACGGCAAAGAGGGTAATGAGCGCCAGCACAAGAGCTACCGCCCCAAAGGAGATCCGGAGCAGCGGAGATTTTGTGATCGAAATGGCGAGGATACAGACACCCAGCATCGCAAAGACAGAATATTTCCCGACGGCTCCTGCGAGAATGGGCACGATTACGAGGAACCCGCTCCCAAAGATCGAGGCCAGCGGGGTGACCGTCGCATTGAAGATATTCCGCCGCTCCTTCTTCATGTAATTCGGAACCTCCGCAGCCCCTGCCGGGAAGGTCTTCTGGTTCCCCTCCCTCGTCAACCGGTGCACCGTTCTTGCATTGGCCGTGGATCGTGGTAAAAAGGTTTCCCGCCCTCATGCCCGACTTCTCCCATCGACTTCTGACTTTGCTGCTGAGTTTCGCGACTAGTGTTCCTCTTTGTAGCAGTCTTGCGCAGGATTCCGGGAAGTTCCAGTTGATCCCTTGGAAGGACGAGATGTTCCGTCTCCCCGCCGCTCTCGACTCCCGGAATAATGGCGAATATGTGATCCTCGACTATCAATCCGGTCGCGACATCAACGGGAGAGATACTGTTCCGGAAAAGAAAGCAAAACCCGAGCGGGTCTCCCTGGAGGTGCTCTCCGTGCAGAAAGACACCCGTTTTAAAACGAAAGCCGGCGACATCCGCCACTACACCGTGGGGCGTACTGCGGGAGCGTCCCTCATTGTGGTCTACCTCCACGGAAAGGGCGGAAATCGTGGTCAGGGAGTCGATGACTGGACTTTCGGGGGAAATTTCAACCGCCTGAAAAATCTCGTCGCGGCTAGCGGCGGACTCTACCTTTCGCCCGACATCACCAGTTTCAGCGGGAAGAGCGCAAAACAGATCAGCGAACTACTGCTGCACTACCTCGCGACTTCCCCCGGTGCTCCGATCATCATTGCCTGCGGTTCGGCCGGAGGGAGAATCTGTTATCAACTCGCGAGAAAGGAGGAGTTGGCACCGCATCTCGACGGCATTATCTTTCTCGGTTCCTTCCCCGATGGTGCCTTCACTGGCTCCGCCGCATGGAAGGCTCGAGTTCCTGTCTACATCGGACACGGCAGCAGCGACTACATCTCGTACATCGAAAAGATGGAGACGCTCTACCGGGAAGTGCGGGAGAAAACCCCCGGATATCCTATCCGCATGGAACGATTCGAAACCGGATCTCACGGCACTCCGATTCGCATGATCGATTGGCGAAAAACGATCAACTGGGAACTCTCCCAAAATTGACTCCTCTTTCAAAAAAGTGACTTTGTATCCCCCTCGACGATGAACTCCGCAATCCGATGGAAAAATCTGGCCCTCGCATTCGTGGCCCTCGCATTTGTCCTCAGTTCTGGCGGATTCGCCTACGGCGTTGACGTTGCAGGGCGCGAAATCTCCCGACAGAACTTTCGGGAGATCCAGCGTGATTCGTTTTTCCCCCGTACCGAGAAGACATTTAATATGCCTTTCTATCGGAAACACTTTGAAGGTGAGGACGGGAAGAAACTCGTCCTGAATTACTTGATCTCTTCTGCTCGGCTCTATCGAGTCTCCCCCGAGGCCGTTTTAGGTGCCTTCATGGGCGAGCATTCGATGAATCAGCGTTCGTCCGCCAAACAAGCCGGAGAGAGTGGCATCAATTTCATCGGGAAAAAATTCGGCAGCTCCGGCGAGAGCGTGGTCAATGCGCTCAATGTCACTTTTCTCGGGTCAAAAGGAGCCGCCTCGTTCGGACCGGGCCAGATTCAGCCATTTATCGCCGTGGCGATGCAGTCCGAAATCAAAAAGACGCGTCCCGAAGCAACTGCGGATGAACTCGACAAGTACAACTGGTTGGGAGCCATCAACATCATCTGCGCCTACATGAATTATGCGGCGATGAAGTATGAAAAGGAAGGCTTCGAAGTGCGGGACGACGCACCCCTCCTCGTGACGCTCTTTAATATTGGAGAACGCAGCAAGACTTTTGAAAAACGGGTAGCCGAGACAAAAGCATTGATCGCATCCGGCGAACGGGAGCGTCTTTGGCTCAATTATTTTGGATATTGGATTCAGAAGAATCACAAAATCCTCACAGAAAAAATCAACTCCGGCACTGCTGTGCCTTAGTGCGTATAAGAATCGGAACGTGGTTGAACACTAGGATTGGCTCAAACACACTTCCTCAGTGGCATCATGAAGCTGAGCAGTTCGCCGAGGCGCTCGCGCATGATCGTGCGGGGAACGATCATATCGACGAGACCGTGATCGAGAAGAAACTCTGCAGTTTGAAAACCGGGAGGTAGATTCTGGTGGGTGGTCTCTTTGATGACACGGGGACCTGCGAATCCGATCATACAGTTCGGTTCGGCCATGTTGATGTCGCCGAGGGTCGCAAAACTGGCGGTCACTCCGCCTGTCGTCGGATGAGTGAGGATGGAAATATAGGGGAGTCCTGCGGCATGATGGCGGGCCAGTGCTCCACTCGTTTTAGCCATCTGCATGAGGCTAAGAATGCCCTCGTGCATCCGTGCGCCACCGGAGGCGCAGACGATGATCGCGGCGCGATCTTCTGCCGTTGCGGCCTCAATCGCACGGGTGAGTTTTTCCCCCGCAGCCGAGCCCATGCTGGCTCCGAGAAAACGGAAATCCATGACTCCGAGAGTGACCGGGTGGCCGAGGATGGTACCTCTACCAGAAAGGACCGCGTCTTTGAGTCCGGTTTTTTTCTGGTAAGCCTTTACCTTGTCGACATAACCCTTAAAACCAAGAGCATCGGTTGACTCAATCGTTGCGTCCATTTCGTCGAACGAATCGGGATCGAGCAGCATCGCTACTCGCTCCTGCGAAGTAAGCGTAAAATGGTGATCACACTTCGTGCAGACGCGATGGCGCTGCTTCAGCGTGATTTCGTCGATGATGGCTCCGCAGGAAGGGCATTTGTTCCACAGGCCCTCTGGCATGTCGGACTTTTTCTTTCCCAAACTGGCGATGGAGCGTTTTTTGAAGATGCCCATGTCGAAAAAATTACGTGTTTTTGTGTGTTTTACAGCCAAGGACTGCTCTTCCACCATACCGAAAAAGGCAGCAGCAACAAGCATTTTCCGCTATCCTCTCAGAACGGAGAGTGCTGCTACTGTCGCAACGTCGAGTTTTAAACGCAGTGCTGCAGCGCATTCGGAAACGGTCGTCCCCGTCGTGATGACGTCGTCGACGAGGAGGATTCTTGCTCCTCCCAAGGGAGTCTTCGGAAGGGAAGAACGGGTCTCGAAGACTCCGGAAAGATTCGTGAGTCGGTCGCGACGATCCAACTGGGCTTGGCGTACGGTTTGTTTGACCCGCTTCAGGAGGTGATGATGGGTCAGTTGGATCCCTCCAGGGGCGCGTCGGATGATTTCGCGGGCCAGTTCGTCTGATTGATTGAACATCCGTTCCCGGAGACGGCGGGGATGCAGTGGTACGGGCACGACCCACCAAGATTCCTGCCGGAGCCGATCATCTCGCCAGATTTCGTCGAGGAGGACTCCAAAAAGGCGGCTGAGATGGCGTTGCTTCCCGTATTTGAATTGATGCATGAGGTTTTTCGCAACACCGCTGCCACGGTAGGCACTCACCGCAAAGTCGATCGCCAATTCCCGATCTCCACAATTGGCACAACGAAAGGAGGTTCTGGATTCCAATTCGAACCCCTGCCCACAGACGGAACAGTAGTTCGCGCCGATGGGGACGAGGGTTTGTTCGCAGTGTTCGCAGAGGAACGGAGTGACAATCTGGCGTCCTGTGTCTAGTGGCGCATCACATCCCGCGCAGCACGGGGGGAAAATCCATCCGCTGAGGGACTGCCGAATCGTCGCGAGGTGTTTCATTCTCATGGCTACCGAAATGGAGATGGATATTTATTCCGGAGCGAGACCCAGATCGCGAGCCCAGTGAGAGAGACGACGATGCAGGAGATCGCACCGACGCGGAGATTGTCTCCGAGCCAGGGCATCATTGCTGCCGACTCAAAGTTCCGTTCGGTGAGCGGACTGAGAGTTTTTACTCCGAAAACCCAGCCAGCATGGAGCCCGATTCCGAGCCAGAGAGATCCCGTTTTCATGCGGGTGTATCCGAGGACGAGTCCGATCGAGAGGAGAACCGCGAATTCGGCGAGGAGAAACGACGGATTGGCAAATTGGGCGAAAAAATGCGCAAAGATCTCGCCGACCATCCAGAATCCCGAACCCATCGTGACGGTTTCAGCGTTCAAGCTCTTGGGAGCGACCAAAAAGTGAACCACCGCAAAAAATATCGCGATGACCCAGAGGAGCGATTTTGGCCGCAGGACACGGGAGGCGACGGATTGGAGTGCGCCGCGAAAGACAAATTCTTCGAGGAGACCGACTGCGACCCCGGTCCCGAGAGCGCTGGCGAGAATTCGCAGAAGTGGTTTCCCGGGATCGCGGGAGAGATACCAACCACCTTGGACGTAGATCCAACCCAAGAGGAGAAGTGATCCACCGGCGATGAAGAACCCAAGGAAAAGATGTCGCCACCAGATCGGGTTTGGATCAAGGAGGAGGTGTTCCCGGAGCGCCGTAGGGGAAAGGCGACGAGATTTAGGGTTCCTTTTTCCCGTGTTGAGCCAGCGGAGTGTCGGCCACAGCATCACGAGAGCCCCGAGGAGGATGGCGCGATTGAAATAACGGGAAAACTGAGCGCGATCAAGTGAGCCATGGAGACCATCGAGCCATCCCCCGGCCAGTGTCTTCTCCGCAACCGCGTGTTTTCCCCAAAAATAAAGAGGGGGAGCAAAAAGTGCGCCGAGGAGAAACGTCCCGGCGAGGAATACGAGCACTTTGAAGAGACTGGATCGGAAGAAAGAGCGCTCGGTCATAGATTCTCTTTTCTACGCTGGATCGAATGGATTTGCAATGTCTCCCGAACGCAGGACGGAGGAACGCAGGTCCTAACCCTCTTGGACGGATCTCATGACCCTGTTCTCACTGTTGTCAGGCGACCACACTCTGGGCG
>JAGPCC010000078.1 GCA_018058245.1 Verrucomicrobiales bacterium | reverse complement strand
CGCCGTTGTTGACAAAGCGAATGCGGTTTCCGGTCACGAGGATCTCGATGCGGTTCCAGTCGCCGGCCTTTTCCGAGGAAAGTTTCACGGCTCCTTTTTGATCGTGTGGTTCGATGCGGTTGCGCCGATGGGCGTCCCAGATGCCCCAGTCGTGGCAAAACATAAGGAGAGGTCCACGAAAACCAAAGGAATTCCCTCCTTCGTCTTCGATGCGTTCGCCCAGTGCGGCGATGGCGGAGTGCATCGTGGAGTGCTCGGGGGAGACGGTCTGTTTGACTTCAAAAAGAAGGCGGAAGTCACGATAGGTATTTTTGGTAAAGAGGGAGGCGCTCGATGGCACGGCGTCGGTGTTGCGTCCAGTGATGGTTCCGGCGACGACGCGCCAATAGCGTTTGTCGCCCTCCCACCCGGCGAGATCCTGTCCGTTAAAAAGCGACTGGGTTGTTTCGGTATCGGGAAGGGTGACCTCAATGCGGGCAATCCAGAGGGGATGACCGACTTTTGTCTGGGGCCGCAAATGACCGACATGGGTGAGCCAAGCGTCGTGCAGGATGGTCTGGCGAGCGTGAACTTTTGCCAACTCCGCAGGATCCAGTGCATCAAAAACCGCCGGGTCTCGACCGAGGGCGGAGAAGATCCCTTTTGCAATGAGGAGATGGCCGTCGGCGTTGAGGTGGACTCCGTCGTTTGAGAGTGTGTAGGTGGGATCGGATTTTCGTTTTTCGTTCACCGCTTCCAGAATGGGAGTTCGGAGATCGACCACCCCAGCAACACGGTCCTTTTGAGCGAGGATCCAGTCCGAGTAGCGGGCGAGGACTTCGGTGTCGTAGTTTTCGTAGATCTCGACCCAGTTGTAGGCAGTAGCTCCGGCGGGCTGCAGTTTGCCGGAGGTGCGAAGAGGAAGCGGGTCAAAGGGCGGCGGAGTCAGTAAGATGAGGGGGGCTCCGGTCGCCTTCACTTTTTCAATCAGGGTGTTGATGCCTTTTTGGTAAGCGGCAAAGCGCTCTTCACTGAAGGGGTGATAGATGCCATCGTTCATGCCGTAGCAGGCAAAAACGAGATCCGGTTTTCCTTTTTCGAGAGCCCGGTCGAGGCGCTCCTGCAGGTTCGGACGGGGAAAGGGGTGCTTTGGTTCGGTCAGCCCGGTGACGCCTTCACTCGAGAGCCCGAGGTTGATCAACTCGAAACTTGCCGGATCGCGACCTTCGCGCAGGAGTTCGGTTTCGATAAGTGAAATGTAGTGACCGGCGTTCGTGATAGAATCGCCGAGAAAAAGAACTGTCCCTTTGAAGTCAGGAGGTCCGGTCTCTGCGGCGGCAGTAGTCGGTCCAACGAAGAGGAAGATCGTGAAGATTGTGGTGAGGGATGTCAAAAGACGTTTCATTCCGACAATGGTTTCGTTTCTGGGACGGTTTGGAAAGGAAAAAGCCGGGAGGAGGATGTCCCCTGATCGTGGTGATCTCGTCGACTGATCTGCAAAATCCCGACGTGACAGTAACCGAGTTTATCGGTATTGGATGGGCGTGAAGATTTTTTCCCTACTGCTGTATTTGGTCGTCGTCTGCGGAAGCGTAGAGGCCTTGGAGTACGAGCGTGACATCATGCCCATTTTCGAAAAGAAGTGCGGGGACTGTCACAGTCGGGCTTCGGGAACGACCAAGGGCGGCCTCGCGCTGGATGATCCGGCCCATTTCCATGGTCGTTTTGAAAAAAACAGTGTCGTCGTGCCCGGTGATTGGGATGCGAGCTATCTATTCATCTCTCTCTATCGCCCCGAAGGCGACGAAGATGCGATGCCGCCGAAAGGAAAGGGCGAACGGCTCACACCGGAGGAGGTGACACTGGTCCAGAAATGGATCACCGAAGGGGCGCCGATCAACGGCACTCGCGGGGAAAAAGGTGAGATGCCGCCGGAGGAAAAACCGGAAGCAATGGCTCCCATGGAGCGCCCGATGCCGCAGGAGTGGACAAATCGAGAGGGGAAAAAAATCACCGCAACCCTCCTCAGCGTCGAAGGCGAGGTCGCGCTCCTGCGACTCTCCAACGGCACGGTCTATCGGTATCCGATCGCCAATCTCTCCGAGGAAAGCCGCGCGGCGCTGGCTCCCTGAGAGATTTCCGGATCAGAGAAAGCGGCGAATCATCCAGTCGAAAAGACGATCTCCGAGGAGGCTGCGCGCGAGCATAACGGGGCGGGCGAGATACCCTGCGACGTAGCGTGTTTTCGGTCGTTTCGACCGAGCTGCTTTGACAATGAGGTTGGCGATCAGGGAGGGAGGTGAAATCCATTTGCTGCGGAAGGTGCGACGAGTCGCTTCCGCCATTTTCCGGGCCTCCGTTTGGTAGGGCCCATTTCCGGATCGTTCGAGCAAGGGGGCGATGGCGAGTTCTCCGAATTCGCTCTGAATCGCTCCCGGTTCGATAAGGACGACCCGGATTCCAAAAGGAGCGACTTCGATGCGGAGACAGTCAGACCAGCCTTCGAGGGCGTATTTGGAAGCGTGATACCAGGCACCGAAGGGGGTGTAGACCTTCCCTCCCATGGACGAGAGATTTACGATCGTGCCGCTTCCCTTTTCCCGCATGGAAGGCAGGACGAAACGAGTCAGGTCGGCGAGGCCGAAGAGATTGACCTCGAAGAGATGACGCGCGTCCTCGAGCGGGACTTCCTCCACTGATCCATAAACGCCGATGCCGGCATTGTTCACGAGCAGGTCGATCCGGCCTTCGGCTTCGAGGATACTTGCAGCGAGGGCTGCGATCGAGGTCTTCTCGGTGAGGTCGAGAAAATGCACGATGACCCCTGCTTCTTGCAGGGGACACATCCGGTCGATTCGTCGGGCCGCAGCGTGGACACGATAACCGCGTTCGAGCAGGGCAAGGGCGGTAGCTTCCCCGATTCCACTCGAGGCACCGGTAACGAGGGCAATTTCTGGTCGGGAGTCGTTCATTGGATTACCTGAGTCTTTACGTGGAAAGTGGCTCCTGCCAGCGGGCGGGGTCGAGTCCGTAGTAGTCCCGCAGTTGTTCGTAGAGGAGAGGGTGTTCCTCTTTGAGATCCCCTGGCATTTCAAAAAACGTTTCGGAGGCGACCGCAAAGAACTCGGCCGGATTGGTCGCTCCATAGGGATCGAGGAAGGGTTCTTTGCCATCTCCCGCGTTGCATTCATCGACGAGAGTTTGGTATTCCCGTTCAAAAACTTCCCCCCACGCAACGTAGGCTCGCCGATTGCGAAGGGCGGGAATCCCGTCAGCGGCTCCGTTGGCTTGATCGAGCTGATGAGCGAACTCATGAATGACGACGTTCATTCCATCGTCGCAGCTGCGCCCACCCGCCAAGACGCTGTCCCAGGAAAGGATAATCGAACCGGTCGGCCACGATTCACCGAGAAGACTCCCTCTGGTGCTCTCCTCGGGTAGATCGAATTGCCGCCGCCCCGCGTCTCGAAAGGCACCGGGATACACAAGAATGGAGCGAAGTCGAGGGTAGAACCCGTGCCTCGGCAGTTCAAGGAGCAGGATTGCCGCCTGGGCCGAGATGACTAGCTTCATTTTTTCCGTCACCTCGGCAAGACCGCCACAGGCTTCGTAATTCTTCTCCTCCATGAGGACACGAGTAAATCCCGCAAAGCGGGTGCGCACGTTTGCAGGAAGAGCTCGATAGCGGGGAACATCGCGGGAAAGAATGACCTCCTCGTCGGGAGAAAAGGGGGTGCTGAGCCGGAGCAAACGCCGTCGCCGCTCCCGAACTCGCTTCCCGATCCAATAGACCACCGCAGAAATCACGAGCAGTCCGAAGACGATCTCCGACCAGAACAGGGCTCCCGGAGTCTTCATCGCTCAGCGGTCAAAGGGACTCGCGCTGAACTCGAAGTCCTTATTCCGGTCGTGAAGAATACTGACAAGGTACGGGGCGGGGAGGAGCACGAGCCAGTCTTCATCCTGATCCATCGCGAGGGAACTGCCCGATGGGAGCAACACTGCGGGAGCGTCGCGCTTGTTCTGATCGGGTAAGGGGTTTTTGGCCCGGACCCATTGGGCGACACTCCATGGGGAGGACTCTAGACGACAGGGAACATTGTATTCTCCCTCGAGACGGGCCTGCATGACCTCGAACTGCAAAGGACCGACCGCCCCGAGGAGAGGGACCCGCTGGGCGCTGCCATGTACGTCGTAGGCCTGGGCGACACCCTCTTTGAGCAGCTGTTCCATCCCGGCGCGATACCGTTTCATGTTCGACGTATCGCTATTATAAAGGTAGGAAAAACACTCCGGTCGGAAACGCGGCATTTCATTGTAGACGATGCTCTGATCACTCGTGAGGGTGTCCCCGATGAGAAAATCGTAATTCCCGACGAGAGCGAGGATGTCCCCGGCGTAGGCTTCGTCGAGAGTCTCGCGATCCTGACCGAAAAGTTTCTGGGCATTTCCGAGTCGGACTTTTCGGCCCGATTTGGTGTCGATCACCTGCATGTCTCGCTCAAAGAGCCCTGAGACGATACGAACAAACACCGCTCGGTCGCGGTGCCGCGGGTTCATATTCGCCTGAATTTTAAAAACGAACCCGGAAAATGCGTCGCGCCGTGGATCGATCGGGCCGTCTGTAGAATTCCGGGAAGCTGGACCGGGAGCTAGTTGGAGGAATCGCTCCAGCATCAGTTGCACCCCAAAATTGTTCATCGCACTGCCGAAAAAGATCGGCATTTGTCCGCCCGCGAGCGTTTTTTCGAGATCGAGCTCCTCGGTGAGCCCGTCGAGTAACTCCAGTTCCTGTTTGGCCCGTTCGTAAATCTCGGAGTCGAGTGCGCTTTTAACGACCTCATCATCAATCCCACCAACTGAAAGCGGGGCCTTGAAGGAGCCGTGGGGGGTGCGTTCGAAAAGATTCACCTCGTTGGTTTCTCGATTGAAGACCCCGCGGAAGCGCGGGCCGTCGCCGAGCGGCCAGTTGATCGGCACGGGCGGAAGACCGAGGACACGCTCGAGTTCGTCGATCAGCTCGAGGGGCGGACGCGAGGGGCGATCGAGTTTGTTGATGAAAACAAAGATCGGAACTCCGCGCTTCCGACACACTTCAAACAATTTTAAGGTCTGGGCCTCGATTCCTTTACCGGCATCGATGACCATGACGGCCGAGTCGACCGCAGAAAGGACTCGGTAGGTATCCTCCGAAAAGTCATGGTGCCCCGGGGTGTCGAGCAGATTTACACAATATTTTTCGTATTCGAACTGAAGAACGGTGGAAGAGACGGAAATTCCCCGCTCTTTTTCCATCGTCATCCAGTCGCTCGCGGTTGAGTTCTGATTCCGGCGAGCAGTGACGCTCCCGGCGAGATGGATGGCCCCGCCGTAGAGGAGGAGTTTCTCAGTCAGCGTCGTCTTCCCGGCATCGGGATGGGAAATGATCGCAAACGTGCGCCTCCGATCAATCTCTCGGGCTACGTTCGCTGGGACGGTTTTGGTAGGGGCAGTCAAAAGGACGAAAAGGATAGGGTCACTACGGGGGTGGTGAATTCGGACAAACTCAGGGCGAAGTCAGATTTTGCCATTCAAAAATGGACCCCAGTTTTCAAAATCACAGGACAATGCGTGCGGATTAATTAAAAATTTAGTACCCGGTATTTTCAATTTTTTAAAAATACCAAACCCGCAATCAAGTGATGCGGCTTAACGCCATTGTTAGGAGGTCAGAAAGGATCGACCTTTTCCTTGTGAAAATGATACCGCAATCCATTCTCCTTCCTTCGAAATTCCTCGCTACTGTAACCGTGGCCGCTGCCCTCGCTGGTCTGCCCGGAATGGGGAAATCCGACGATGTCGCTAGTTCTGCGGCGAAAGCAGCCCCTGCGAGCAACATCAAAATAGTCAAAACTCCGAAAATCGAAAAGACGGCAGTCGAGGTGGATCCCCTCATGATCGCTCCGTCCGCACCGGATGGTTCCTTGACGCTGCGCAGCACGATCGGGCAGGAAATCCAGGCTCATCTCCTCTCTGTTCATGGTGATTCCGTAAAAATCGTGCGATCCGATAACCATCGGGAATTCATCGTCCCGATCGCCTCGTTCGATGAATCTACCGGCGATCAGATTCGCCATTGGATGGATCAAGCTCCCGAAGCGATCAGTTATTCCCTGTCGATCTCTTCGGAAAAAAACCTCATTGATTCTTCCTCATTCGAAACAGCCGGTCGCCAACTGAAGACCACAAAGTGGTCGTATCGGGTCAAAGTCGCGAACATGACACGCAATGACCTCGTCGGTGCCAAGATCGAATATCGCATCGTCTACAATGATCATGTCGAGTTCACCCGCTCGGTGGTTAATCCGGGAAAAGGGGCCAATCAGCAGGATGGACAAGCGGTCGATCTCCCCCAGATGGCATTCAACGATGAGATCGAGTTCGATACACCTCCCATTTTGCTAAATACCTACGAGTATGCTCCCAGTCGGGGTGATCGGGAGTACATGAAGGACTCGATCAAGGGAATCTGGGTTAAGATCACGAAAAATGATCAAGTGATTGGTGAATACAAGAGCAACCCTTCTTCCCTCACAAGTGTCAACTGGGACAACAACGAAGATCTCGAGATTCGCTTCACGAACCGCTTTCGCGATTCGGTAGGATCTCAAAGTAGCGAGTGACTACTTCCGGGAGAGGAGGTAGGCAACGAGGTTTCGCAACTCTTCCTCACTGAGCGTCTGAGCGAGGCCTGACGGCATGATGGAAACGAGGATTCTTTGGATGCTCGCTACGTCCTCATGCGGGATGGTCTGCCGTTGCCCGCTCAAACCGATCAACTCCAGACCAGCGGCGCTCTGGGAATTGATCAGTCCGATGTGAATCGGGTTTTCGCTGGATTTGACGTTCACTTGGAAGGTCTCAAAATCCCGCGCGATCGATTCGCTGGGATAAAGGATGGATTCGTAGAGATCACGGGCGGTGCGGATGCGACCGATCGTGCTGAGGTCCGGCCCGACGGCACCCCCGAGGTTGCCGATGTGATGGCAGGCGATGCAGGCACCCTTGCCCGAGGCAAAGACTTGCTCCCCTGCGGCAGGGTCAGCGCCGTCCATCAGGGCAATGAGAGCGTCGATCTTCGCTCCGCGACCGGCTTTCTCGACGTCGAGTTCCTGCAGTTTTTCCTCCAACCGCTTTGCCGTCTCGGGAAAGTCGCTGAATCGTTTTCTCAAAGTTTCTGTATCGAGACTGGCGGGCGCGGGGGATGCCAGCAGTGCAGTCATAACAAGTTCCGCCTGCCCCGCAGAGTCGATTTTCCGGAACAGATCGGGAAACGAACTCCATTCAATCGGATTAAAACGCGGTAGTGCGGTCGCAAGATGATCCCGTTGAGCTGCGCTGAGTTCACCTTTTGTCAGCATCACGATGACACGGGAGCGAGGCTCGGCTTCCGTAGACTGGAGGAGAATCTCCTCAAAGAGAGCAAAAACACCGGAACTGACGGGTTCCTTCGCACGAGTTAGAGCCGACGCAGCATCGAGACGAACGGCATAGGAATGGGCTGGATTGGTTGCGATGGTTTCCAAGGTGCTGTAGAACGCGCCCTCCGGTGCGATGCTGAGCGCTTTGACGGCGAGGGCACGGGAGGTCTCGTCGGTATTGCTCGGGGAAAGTGCTGCTTCGAAAATGGGCTTCCACTCCTCCCGAAACGGAACGCCGGGCGATTGGCTGATCAGTTCCAAAGCGAGTTGCTCCCGTTTTGGATGCCCTGAGGTCATGAGACTGGTGAGATAGTCGAGGACTGGAGGGACATTCGGGTAGCGGGGAATCAGCGAAAAGAGAATGCCTCGCTGGACTTCATTCAGTTCGTCGGGCCATCCAAAAAAATGGTTGGCGAGGGCCGCATCCCACTCCGGATGTCGTTTTGCCACTTCCAAAGCAGTCTCGCGCAGCGGCTTGCTCTCTGCTTCGAGAAACGGGACCACGCTCAGAACATCAAGCCGAGAGGAAGCCATCCCATCGAGAGCACGAAGCGTGCCGCTGATCAACTCCGGGTTTCCCGATTCCAGAGAAGCCTTTGTGATGTCAAATTCATCGATCTGAATGAGGGCATAGATCAGGGCATGTTCGAGGAAGCGGTCTCCCTCCGTGCGGCCGAGTCTGCCGGAAAGAGCCCCTACGGCGCGAACTTCTCCCATACGACCGAGAGCGGTCGCGGCAGCCCGCGCCACGGAAGGATCATCACCTCTCACCAAGGCCACGAGTGCCCCGGTGATCGTGCGATTCCGTTCCAGTTCGATATCGCGCTCGGCAGGCTGGTTCGCTGCGACGATCTGCCAGCTCCTCGTCGCACTGACGGCGTGTGCGGCGGACTGTCTGACGCCGGGGTCATTGTCCGTGAGAGCCAGATAGATCAGGTCTGCAGATTCCGAAAATTTCATGCGGGAAAGAGTCCAAACCGCGTTGATTCGGGCTATGGGCGTCGAGGTTTTTGAAGTGAGGATGCGATCCAATTCCGGGAGGGCCGGAGCTCCGCGGACCGCCAGTTCTGTGATGGCCCGATCTCGACACCAATCCTCCTCGGCGTCGAGATATCCGGAAACCTGCTCGCTGGTCAATTTCTTCCAATCGGGGTAAACCGGACGCTGGTAGGGGCCGCGATCTTTCCGAGAGATACGAAAAATGTTCCCCGTCACGTCCGGTTTGGCGATCTGCGAAGTGGGACAGCCGATCCGAAACCAGCCACCAGTATCGAGCACGAGGAGATCTCCCTGATGATCTTCCAAAACGTCAGTAAAATGCGTATCTGGTTTCAGCGCCTTCAAAATCGTCGTGGTTTCCACGGCTTTGTAGCTAGCTCCTTTTGGCGCGGTCTTAGTCAAAGTGACCTCAGCGGTGTTGAAGTGGGTCACGAGCAAGCCGTCGGACCATTCCGGCTGCAGGATCCCGCTCCGGTAGCGGCACATCCCCGACACCGCAACGTGACCGAAATTGTAGACTGGAGGGAGCAGTTCGCCGGTTTTCCGGAATTCTTCGAGGACGAGACCCTGATCAAAACGAGGATAGGCACCCCCATAGACCCAATGCGTCAGGGTATCGCCACGGGGACGCCCGTAAAAAAGATTCACCGTTCCGAGGATCTCGCCTTCGTCGGTGAAATCGAGCTCCACCGGATTATCCATGCCGCCGCCGGCAAAGGACTCGACCTCGCCCCCACTCAACTGAGAAGACCAGATCCGCGCGCTCTTTCCACTCTGCATGATCTGCCTGGTGTCGTTGTCCGGGATCGCAAATCCCTTGCGTCCATGGCACCAGAAAAGTCGTCCGTTCGGATGCAAAAAGGGGCCGTGAACGTCCGCCGCATTCCCTGTAAAATCGAATCCGGTCGCCAGCTCCTCTCTCACTTCCGCAACACCGTCGCCATCCTCATCGGCGAAACGCCAGAGACTGGGTGGCGACATCACGTAGAGCGAATCGTAGACCCAGAGGGCACCCTGCGGGAAGGTGAGGTTATCGGCAAAAACAGTCGATTTGTCGTAGACCCCGTCGTGGTTTGTATCGACGAGCCGCGTGATAAACCCGGGCCGTTCTTTGAGGAGATCCTCTTTGTTGAGATTGACCCCGGCATTCTGTGCGAGGAAGAGATTCCCTTCGTCGTCGAGTGCCGCCATCACCGGATGCGTCACGAGCCCAGGCGTTACTGCGGGCGTGACCGTAAGGGCGTCATCGACAACGAACTCCTGCGCAGAGAGGAGGAACGGAGAAAAAACGAGGAGCAAGAACAGGGAGGGGCGGGTCATGTGTAGTAGGATGCCAGAGAGCCGGGGCCGCCGCAAGGAGGTCTTCGCGCCATAAAGTTCGCGTGCAGGAAAACTAACGCCAACCGGCACCCTTGGTCTTTGTCTGGATGCGACAGAGATACATATCGACGGTCAGATACAGGACAGAGCCGTCATTTCCCCAGGCACAGTTTGAAGTGGCTTCGCCGAGGGAAATTCGCCCAAGGAGAGTCCCTTCCGGGGAAAAAATCGAGAGACCTCCCGGCCCGCTCGCCCAGAGATTTCCTTTGGCATCAACTTTCAAGCCGTCCGGTAGACCGGGAAGACCTTTTTTCACTTCCGCAGTGGCATCGTGAAAGATGCGACTCTCCCCGAGGGTGCCGTCCTCGTTGACCGGGAATGCCCTCCAGATAGCGACCTCCGGGTCGGATTGCGCGACATAGAGGGTTTTGAAATCAGGGGAAAATGCGATCCCGTTTGGACGGGTCATTTCCTTTGTTAAAAGAGTGATATGACCATCTGGGTCACGGCGGAAGACACCACAGAAATCGAGCTCCCTTTGAGGATCTTCCCAGCGTTTCGGCAATCCATACGGTGGGTCGGTGAAATAGATCGTTTTCCCATCGGCACCAAAGCAGAGATCGTTGGGACTGTTGAGCCGTTTGCCTTCGTATTGATCAACGAGGGTCCGTTTTCCTCCTCCTGTTGTCAAAACCGAGAGCCTCCGATCCCCGTGCTCGCAGGAAACGAGCTGACCTTTCGCATCCAAGGCGAGGCCGTTGCTCCCCGGTTCCGCCCCATAGTCGGCAACGCCAGTGTACCCGGCGGGTTGCAACCAAGTCTTCGCTCCGACGCCCTCGTCCCAGCGAACCACCCGATTGTTCGGGATGTCGGAAAAAAGAATGTATCCACCAAACGGATGATCCGCCTCGGGAACCCAGAGCGGTCCCTCCGCCCAGATGAATCCCGACGCCACCACTTCAATCGAGCTCTTGGGATCAAGGATCTCACGCAGAGCGGGGTCCAACTCGACGACTTCGCCCATTACGGGGAAAACGGTGGAATCCTGCGCGACAGCGTGGTTCAGCAGAAAAGGAGAGGTCACTAGAGAAAACAAGAGCGAGGGGAGGATCAGTTTGTACATCGTAAGGAAAGGTTGACGACACAGGGGGGATACGGGTTATATCATTGTTAGCAGATTGATGAAAGAAAAAGCAAGCGACGAGAAGGCGAGTGAAAACCGCGATCAGGGGATAGTCTCTGAAATTGCGGAGATTCTCGGCGGCGAAGAACTTACCATTGATCCAGTCAACGGCGATGAAATCGATCCGGTGGAGAAGTGGTGGAACGATATCCCGCAGGAGCCAGTTCCCGAGAAACAAAAGCGCCAGCTTGAGGAGATCGACGTGGAAGTGACCACAACGACAGTGAAAGCAGAGATCCCACCCCTGGACCTGTCAGGCGTAGCGACCGAGGCAGTCCCGAAGCGCCCCGGCGGCATCGAAACGGCCGATCCATTGCCAGGAAAACGGAAAGAGCTTCTCGAAATCTCGGCTCTTGAAGAAACGAGTGATAACGTAATCTCGGAAAGGGAAAGGGAACGCGACCTTCCCTTTTCCGATTGGGAACCCGTTCCGTTGAAGCGGAGCAGCACCGGATCGGCGACCGAAGGTGGTTCGCATGACTTTGAGCAAATCTTCAGTGATCTAGCGGAAACGAACCCACCAAAGGCCGATCGCCCGGACCTCATCCCACTTGCTCTTTTGGTAGAAGTCGGGAACGAGAGCCCGAAGCTGACACCGCCAACACTGCCAGAGATCACGGCGATTGAAGAAACCAAAGAGCACGAGGCAAAACCGGAGTCCAAACTCCCCACGGAAGCAACGCGAGAGAAAAAGAAAAAGAAAAAAACTCCGGTGATGGAACCAGTACCCGTAGAGGAGGCCCCCTCCCCCGATCTACCGTTCCTGCTCAAGAAGAAGGTCGAAGAGAAAGGCGAGGAAAAGGTTGCGATCACAGAGCCTGGGACGTTGGGCGCTTCGAGTGCCCCTGTTGCATTGTTAGCGGAAATTTTGGCGGAAGAACCGACGACTCCGGAGCAGGCCTCTGCCGAAGCGGCAGGAATCTCTCTCGCGGAAGAGGAAAAGGCCACCGCACCTCCCGAAGAAGAGGCGACAACCGTGGCCCCTGGCAAAGCGAGTGACATCGTGCCCATTGATGCCGTTCCCCTCAAAAAGAAGAGCGGATGCTGGACGATTTTTGCGACACTCTTTTTCTTTGGAACCATACTCTGCGTTGGAACACTCGCGGTCGCTGCGGTCTATACGTGGTCTCGGCTCGGAGATTTGGAAAAAAAGATCACCTCCATCGTCCGGACAAATTTGGAAAGCCAAGGGATCTATTTCGATTATCAATCGTGGCGATATCAGTTTCCCACCGGAATGGTTCTCGATGAAGTGACGGTTTTTGACGATGCCTCCCTCGAGCGCCCCCTCCTCAAAGTCTCCGAACTCGGATTGAACGTGGATCTGCCGGGCCTCGTTCAAGGCTCAGGCGATTTTTGTTCCGGGGAAGTGTCGCTCCTCAATTCTACGCTGATCCTTTTTGAAGCGGGGGAGCAACTCGCCGAAATCAAAGGCATCAACGCGGAAATGCTCGTCGATCAGTCAAAAATCGAGGTGGCGCGCCTCTCCGCAATCGTAGGGGGCGTGAATCTCAACCTTCGCGGGATCGCAACCCTGCCGGTCTCGGCAGATGATGCGCCCGAAACCGACCCGCCGGCGGGCTCCGTGTCGGAAGCAGTATCAAAACCCCTCTCTCTCGGGCTCGCGGGTCTCAAGACTCTCGAACCTTGGCTTGCCATCACCAGTCGCGAAGGGAACGAGCCGAACCTGAATCTTCGTTTCTCGATGGACCTCGCCGAGCCCGATGCCATCTCTCTGAATGGGACTCTCCACGGGAGTGAGCTCACTTGGCGAGGGGTCGATCTCAGTTCGGTATTAGTCGCATTTTCCATCGTTCCCGAAACGGGGGAAATCAGTTTCCCGAGCGTCCAGATTGGTTATGGAGACGGCTTCCTTGCGGGAAATGTCTCCATCGATCCCGCGACAAAAGTCCTGAAAATCCAGCAACTTCAATCCAGCATCGATCTTGTCTCGTTGCTCTCCGCTTACAGTTCCAATCTCAAAGAAGCATTGCAAGTGATCCGTTTTGTCGATGCACCGTCGATTCAAATCAGTGGAGAAGTTCCGCTGAATGAGCCTGCCCTAGCCGAACTCAAAATCAAATACGAGCACAGTCAGGGCTTTTTCCTCAAGACCGGCGAAAGAGAGCTCCCCCTTCGTGATGTGAGAGGGAATTTCACTTTAAACCGGGGATCGGTCGAGACGAACGATGCCGGAGCAAATCTCTTTGGCGGAGCCGTTTCAATCAGTGGCGCAACACGGCTCACCGACGAGAGCCACCCGTTCAACGGCCTCATTGAAGTAGTGGGCTTACCGCTCGAACAAGCCGCCTCGTTCCTCGGCGAAGAGGGAACCGGGATGAGTGGTCGCTTGCACCTCGTCTTCCGAGGAGTCGGCTACAGTAACGTAAAGAAGATTCGCGGTGGCGGCACGATCCGTGTAGATGATGCCTCGCTCCCGAATTTTCCAATGGTCGGTCCCGTGCAGAAGCTGATCGGAAAAGTCATCCCCGCTTTTTCCCCCACCGCCACGGGATCACTGGTCGGGGCCTACATCATCGAGTCTGGCATTCTCGTGACGAACGATCTCACTGTGGCAAACGGTGGCGCAAAGGTGGTCACAAATGGAAGCGTGACACTTGAAACCATGGAGACAAAATTCACCTCAAAGGCAATGCTGGAGACAGCACTCGGAGTGGCTACCGGAGTGGGCGAAAAGGCCATCGTCGTGGAAGGCAGTGGCCCCCTCCGAGAGCCCGTCTTGAGGGTGGTTGATTTCCCGGTAGATTTTGCCGGAACGGCACTAACCGAAGTACTCGGCACAACCCCCAAGTCGCTCGGGTCGATCAAGGAAGTTCTCGGAGAGGGAGACAACTCCACTGTGATCTCGGGACAAATTGAGGAAGCGACCGGAATCAAACTCGCTCCGGAGATCACCGATTTATTCCGTTCCCTTTTGGGCAAAGAAAAACCTGTCGCGGAACCGGTGTCGGCCCCAGAGAACTGACCCCGTCATCAAGAGGGTGGAGTCAGCGACTGAACCCTCTCGTGTTTCCTGCGATCGGCAGGAAATCAGTTCCGCGTCGGTAGCACTTCCGTGGCTTTGATCTCTCCGCGAAAGAGGCGACCGCCTTCTCCGGTGAGCCAGAGGTAGTGATCCGGAGGAAGCCCTTCGTAGGTGAGGAAGGGATCAGGGCCTGTCGGCGGTTCATTCGTACATTTGAAGATCGCGGTGCCTTCATCTACCTCGTCGAACATCGCGACATAGATCATCTCTGCTCCAGCGGCTTTGGCGGCGGTGAATTGTGACCAGAGAAACTCTCCTCCGAGTCGTGGGATGTCCCCGACGGGAGACTTCGGGTTGAGATTGTGCCAGCTGAATCCGGGGAAAACGACGGGCAGGTAGTCGAGCTTCTCCTGCACGCACCATGCGAGATCCGGTTTCCAGACGGTCTCGGCGTGCCGCGCTACCTGCTCGGGATTCCGGTAGCGGCCGACCGTCCAGGGACTGACAACGTCGGCGAGGCGGAGGATGCCGTGTAGAGCGGGATCGGGCAGCGCGTCCCGGTCCAGACCCCTCCAACCCGTGGGGGTGCCGATCATGACGGAGCATCCTTCCGCCTTGAAAAAACCCACCAATTCGTAGCATTCTGTCAGGGTGTATTTCCGATCGTCATGAAAACCGATGCCCCAGAGGGCGACGAGGGGCTTTCCCCGATGGTGCAGGTAGGCGGGATCTTGACCGATCTCCATTTTTTCCCGTAGGAGCAGCCAGTCTTCCATCACCGCAGAGGTCTCCCCGGCACGGATCCCGCTGAGGTCGTACATCACCGCATAAGCACGCCCTTCGCGATTAGCCCCTTCCCGACAATTCGCGAGGACGACGTCTTTGTGGTGCCGCAGGATCTTGTTTTTCAGTCCGTTCGCAAAGCGCTGGACGAAGGCACCATCGATTCCGTACTCTCGCATCCATCGAAAATGTCGCAGCACGGTTTCCCGATGAAACGAACTGAACACTTCGGCTGCCTTGCCGTCCGGGTGGGTGAATCCGGTCGGGAAACGTTCTGCCGGAGTCAATTCTGTCACATCGGGCCAAAGATCGACGCTGACGTTCCCGGGACCGAGCGGCTTGAAAAGATCGTGAGCCCAGTGTGTCCAACCGAGATTGGCACCGTCGCCTTCACAGTTGAACCAACCCTGATAACCGGTCATCACTTTTCCCGTGAGCGTAGTTCTATCGACGCCGTCCGTGGAAGGGCCCGTGTAGGGAATGAGGGGACCGTCGGCCTCCGCAGCAAAAAGAGTTCCGAAAAAAATATACGTGAGAACCACGGCAGCAACACGAGAACTCATGCCACCGTTTGTTCGACATCGAGTTGTCGGAGCACTTCGGGCGGAGGACCGTCGAAGGTCGCCGTGGCGAGGTTGCCTACAAACCCAATCGCCTTCCAGCCCTCCTGCGTGCTGTAGTAACCTCCTGACGCGAGGGTTTTCAATTTCTCGAAAAATTTTGCCGCTTTTTTGAATTCGGGGGCGGCCTTTTCCGGATCGCAGATGTCATCACAGATCGCAAACTGGCGGACCTCCTCCAACTCGTGAAACGCTTTTCCAAAACGCTTTTTCGATTCCTCGTCAATCCAAGCGAGACCAGTGATGATGACGGGCCTGTCCTGTTGCTGGCTCGGGTAGGGAGCACTTACCCATTCGTCGAGAAACTCTGGCACACCCACAGAACTGGCGGCTGGACCGAAATCGTCGGCGGGGAGGATGACATCACAGAGTGCCTTGATCGCTGCATTTTCGGCATCTGTCAGGGTAAGGGGCCAAACTTCGCCGCGAGCATATACTTTTGCAAGGAGGGGGTCGGTTCCGTATCCGGTGGCGGCGAGGGGAGCTGGCGGTGCCCCGTAGCTGGAGGGGAGAAACGGGTCGAGGCCGGATGCGCCCGTCGCTGCCGTTGCGGCGGCGAACATTTGGAGCACTTTTCGACGAGGTAAGCGTGGCGCGGGATCGGGAGATGCTGTCATGATCGGGTCGAGAGTGGGTCAGAGGTTTCCTTTGCGGGATTCTTCGATGAGATGATCCGCCGCTCGCCAGGCCAGGGCCATGATCGTGAGGGTGGGGTTTTTGTCTGCATTCGAGGCAAAAGGGGAACCGTCACAAATGACGAGATTTTGGATATCCCAAGTCTGGTTCCAACGGTTGCAGACCGAACTTTTTGCATCCGCGCCCATGATCGCTCCTCCGACTTCGTGAATAATCTTGCCGCCGGGTTCGATGTAGTCGTTGGGTGACTCGTTCTGATTGACGCGAACGGTCCCGCCCATCGATTCGATGAGTTCGGTGAAGGTCTTGCGGGCGTGCGCGACTTGATTGATCTCGTGCTCACTCCACTTCCAGTTCCAGCGCATCACGGGGATCCCCCATTTGTCTTTCACTTCGGGATCGAGATCACAAAAGCTGTTTTCATTCGGGATCATTTCACCACGACAGGAGTAACCGACGATAGAGCCGTAGTAGCGGCGCATTTCCTCTTTGTATTTTTTGCCGTAGCTACCCCGCGTGAGATCAGCGGGCACTGGACTATTGCCCAGTGGCATACGGCGTGATCCACCTAGCTCAATGTGGTAACCGCGCGGGAAGTTGAGCTTGCCGGCCGCTTGATCCTGATATCCCCACCAGGGAGCGTAAAAATGAGAACCGCCTGCTCCCTCTTCGTTGTGCGCCGGAACGTTTTCCAGTTGCGGGACGTGGCCGCTCACACCTGTACCGACCGTGTCCATGATGTAACGTCCGACAAGGCCGCTGCTGTTCGCAATTCCTTTTCCACCGTTCGAGTTCAGGAGGATGCGGACTGTTTCACCACTACTCGCCGCTAGCACGACGGTCTTTGCTTTGATCCGTGCTTCCTTGCCGGTCGTTTTGTCGATGTAGAGAACTCCGGTGGCTTTGCCTTCGTCATTTACGATCACTTCACGAGCGTGCGCGTTCGCAATGATGTCTAGGTTCCCCGTCGCGAGCGCCGGCGGCAGATGCACCGTGGTAGACTGGTAGTTGGCACTAATGGAACAACCACGACCACAATCGGTCGCCCAGAAACAGGGCGCACGGCGGGCCATCGCCTCTGCGACGATCTTTTGCGCCCAAACGTTTCCGGGATGGAGTTTTTTCGGAATGTTCACCGAGTCGAGAGCTTTGGTCAGCACCGCTCGGTGTATGGGCATAAAGGGAATCCCGAGTTTTTTACCGTATTTTTGTGCGACGAGTTCGGCAAGGCGTCCTTTCGGGGGAGGCAGGAGAACTCCGTCGGGAGAGTCGGGAGTATTTTCCAGACCGGAGTTGGTCCCGAAGACTCCGATGAGACTCTCGACTTTGGTGTAGTAGGGTTCGATTTCCTCATAGCTCACCGGCCAGTCAAACCCGAGACCATCGTGCGAACGAGGTTTGAAATCGTAAGGTCCGTTTCGTAGAGAGATGCGCCCCCAGTGATTCGTGCGACCGCCCATCATGCGGGCCCGCCACCACCAGAACTGTTCCTCCTTTTTGTCGGATGCCTGGGTGTAGGGCTCTCCCGGAACCTCCCATCCGCCATCAACGGTGGCGTCGTAAAAACCGAAGGTTTTGTCCGGTGTACTCGTTCCGCCGAGCGGCCCGTGTTCCCCGGTCATGAACATCGGTGTCTCTGTGACGGGATCGTAGTCTCGCCCCGCTTCGAGCATGACACATTTGATTCCTGCGAGGGTCAGGGTGTAGGCCATCTGGCCACCTCCTGCTCCGGATCCAATAATGGCGACATCGTATTCGGGCTGAGCTTTGTCCGGGGAAATCGTAGGCATGGGGGGCGCGGGAAAAGAGGAAGGGAACGTGAGGTTACAACGAAACGAAAATCGCAGAGGTCTCAGGATGCAAGTGATCTCTGCGGTGTCCTCTTTGGCAGGAGAGATGCAGGTTCCTGTCCTGCGCTTGACATCAAAAGGCCTTTGATCGGACAAAAAAATCAGGTTCGACAAGGAACCATCGATCTCACGATCGTTACTCCCCCCCCGGCTCAAAGAGAGTGTCGCTTTTTCATCTCCAAATAGGCCAGATTCGAGACCTCACGGATCACATCCGCACGCCTCGAGATCCAACTTCCATACGACGTGTTTCGCTTCCCGCTCTCGATGATCCCGATGACTGCATAGGGAACGGACGCTCCATTGTGGTCCTTCGCGACGAGGATCCCCATATCCCCGCAGCACATCGCCGTGCTTCCGGTTTTATTGTAGACCTTCGTTCCCGAAGGAACAGCACGCGCGTCGGTGAAGAGTCGGTCTCTGCCCGGAAGACCCATGACACGAAGGATCTCCTGTGATTTGGGAAGATCCCCCCTCCAGAGCGCGGTCAGGTATCGAGTGTAATCCCCTGCCGAAGCTTTATTCTTGTAGGTCGCGCCACCCGACGGAATGTACTCGGTGATGCGAACCTGTTGGCAAAGTGATGGGTAGAATTTCCCCAAGATCGCTTGAACGGCGGCAGGGCCCCCCACCTGTCTCATGACCCAGTTTGTAGCTTCATTGTCGCTCACCTGAATCATCCGCTCCACCTTCTGGCGGCTTGTTGAAGTGTAAGAAATCTTTCCTGCCTGGACTTCATGGAAATACGCCAGTGCCACAAAGGGTTTGATCATGCTCGCAGCTTGCAACGAGACGGTCTCGTTGATCGAAGCGAGTTTCGTCCCCGTGGAAACGTCATAGACAACCCACGCGGTGCGCTCATCACGCCGGAGGATCCCCTTGCTTCGCAGCCCTTTGACGTACTGATCGATCTGCCCTTCGAGTTGGCCCTCTCCGCCCCCTCGCACGGACTGGGGGGAGCGCATCAAAAGCGGGAAAATCAGGAGGAAAACTCGAAGAAAAGGAAAGGTCTGCGTCAGTTTCGTCATTGCACGATCAAAGG
>JAGPCC010000316.1 GCA_018058245.1 Verrucomicrobiales bacterium | reverse complement strand
TACAGAAGAGTCCGAGGAACGAACCGAACTGTCAGAGGCAAACTGATCTGACGAGCCTGCCGGAGTCTGAAGAATCTCCGCATTGTTGAAGGAACGTGGAACCCGAGCTTCAGTCACCGCTCCCGCAGGGAAAAGTCCGGCATCGATCGTTGGTCCGGTGCTCACCGCTTTTTTCTTTCCGAATCCGAAAAACCCACCACCACTGCTGCTGCTGCTATTACTACTCGTTGAGGGAACGAGCGAACCGGCATCCTCATCCGAATGAATCTTCGAAAAAAGTCCCGGTTTCTTGCGTTCCGTGTCAGGAGTCTGATCCGCAAATGACACTGTCGACGAGGAAGCTGCGGGAGTCGCATCGCCTCGGCCGACGTTCGTGCGACCGTCGACCAGCGCGGCACCCGAGATCATCGGCACGACTCCGGGTTTCATTGCACTCGGCTGAGCGGGAGTCGGTGCCGTCGAAGCTCCCGAGGTGGGACCTCCCGAGCGAGCAAACGTCGGTTCACTGGTATCATTCCCCGCAGTAGGTGCCGTCTCCGGGGCGTCATTTCGTCGCCCGCCGAAGCTGGGGATCGACAATCGCGGTGGCCGCAGATTGCTCAGAAATCCTCCACCCGAGTCAGAACTATCCTTCTCCCGATGGAACAAACCTTTTTTCTCACCGCTGGCAGCAGCCCGCTCGGCAGCTTGCTCCTCCGCCTCGATCAGTGACATCAAAAATGCATCGGGGACATTCCGTTGCACCCTCACACCGCCACCCGGGGTGGTCCAAGTCGACATGTCATCGGAAGTCACCTTGTTGTAAGAAGCCGTGGCCCGCTCGAACTTCAAACGATCAGACATCGATTGTTTGATGGACTTTTTCTCCCGTGCCGCCTGGAGCGCAAGATCCCGATTCCGATCCTCGATCGTCTGGTCCGCCGACCGGGCCATCGACGCCGCCGCCGCAGCCCCCTGTGCACCCTGAGCAGAGGTCCGCACCTCCACCATTTCTGCCTGACGACTCGTAACTCCATTCGGCATCCCCGTTGTCATGCCCGCCGCCGCAGCTGGATCCACAGGATAGGTCGCCGCCGCAGGTGCCTGGGCACGCAACGAAGACCACTCACCGTTCCCGAGAGCAATCACTAGGAGCATTCCCAGAACCGCTCGGTCTTGGGGTGTGGTAAAGATGTTTCCCTTTGGAAGCTTGGAATAGAAAAAACGATCAAACATGATCCGTGGAATTGAAAAACTTCTCAAATTTTACCCCTTTCATTCGAAATAGTCCAACCTTCTCCTATAAATTTATTCTGGAAAATAGAATTAACCGCAACGAATATTGAAATCCTATTAAAAAACAAGGAAACCGGCGGAAATATCCGCAATTGAATCTCTAACGCATTTGCGTTTACACCTCTTAGAGATTTTGATAAAATTCCCAAGTGAAGATCCTCCCGGTCCCGTCACGGGATTCCGCAACGGGTCAGAACGAAGCTTCCGCGACCACTCATCATCCCCGAGCAGCTCATGAAAATCCCCACGATCCTCCTCATCACTCTATTCGCCCTCTTCCAGGGGAATTTTATCTCCCCTGCACAAGCTCAGGGAAACATCCAAGCGCAGTTCAACGAGGGCGTGAAGCTCTACAACAACGGCAAATACACCGATGCCCTCCTGATTTTTGAGACCATCCTGGAACAGAAGGCGGACTACGTCTATGCGCGAAGCTACTCCGCCAAATGCAAAACCATGATCGCTCAGGGGGCCGGACCAAAAAATGACTTGGAAGGTCAGATCTCCCGCATCCTTCTTCCTCAGGTCGGGTTCAGCGACGCCCCCATCGGTGACGTCCTTGATTACCTATCTGCCCGCGCAACAGAATTGTCCGGCGGCAGTGTCGTCGCGAATTTCATTTTTAAGGGAACTCCGGAACAACGCCAAAATATCCTGATCACTCTCAACGTCCGCAACATCCCCATGAACGAAGCCGTGCGGTATGTCGGCCAGCTAGCGAACATGCGAGTGAAATACGAGGAACACGCCATCATCATCGACCCGCAACTTACCGTCCCGGCAGGGGATGCTCCCGCAGTGGAGCCAAGTGGAACACCTGCCCCGGCGAGCCCTGCCCCGGCGAGCAATCCATTCAAATAGATCGGGAAGTCCCCTTCTCCCGATATCACCCTCTTCCTTCTCTCTTGAGCTCTCCCATAGTGGTGATAACCGGCGGTGAAGGAGATCTCGCCAGAGCTCTGGCAGAGGTGTTCGAGGCGCACAACTACGTAGTTTTCCGCCCAGGACGGCACGAACTCGACGTCCGCTCCTCCGACTCCGTTAGCGCTTTTTTCTCCTCGCTTGAGAAAATCTCGGTACTGATCAATAACGCTGGCATCACCGGAGACACTCTCGTCGGACGCGCTACCCCCGAACTCTGGGGCAATGTGATCGATACCAATCTCAAAGGCGCTCACCTCTGTTCCCGCGCCGTCGCAACAAAAATGGCCAAAGCTCGCGAGGGACATATCGTGAATATCGGTTCTTACTCAGCCCTCCATCCCGCTACAGGGCAGAGTGCCTACGCGGCCGCCAAAGCAGGTCTCATCGGATTAACCAAAAGTTACGCAAAGGAGTTCGGATCCCGCAACATCCGGGTGAATTGTGTCCTCCCCGGATTTCTCGACAACCGCATGACCCGTGACCTTCCAGACGAAATCCGAAATGCGGCACGAGAGCGCCACGCCCTGAAACGCTTCAACGACGGAAACGAAGCCGCCCGATTCATTCATTTCCTCTCCACTACCGCGAATATCTCCGGCCAAAGTTTCCAACTGGATTCCCGCACGTAAATTTGCGATCCGACATTTGAAAGAATCGAAATTGCATGTAGAATCCCCGAACGCGGCTAATTCAGCGCATCCAATTCCGGAGGGGTGGCAGAGTGGTCGATCGCGGCAGTCTTGAAAACTGCAGAGCCGCAAGGTTCCGTGGGTTCGAATCCCACCCCCTCCGCTTTCAAAAGCCCCCGACTCCAGCGAAGCGGAGTCGGGGGCTTTTGATTATCGGAAACGGATTTGAACGCAGTTCCAGCGGGCCATAGTTTGGAATAGAGGAGATTCCAGAAAACAACAAGAAGGAGACCTCGGCCCAAATGTTCACGGCCTGTCCGCCCTCGACGAAGTAGTTCAGTCGGCTGGACTCGATTTTCCTCGGCGAAGTCCCGGGTAAAGAGCTTGAGATGGAATTGCAGGACATCGCTGTCGTCTTTTTCGACTTCGCTACGGTTTTGGCATCTCCGTGATCGTAATGATCAAGGGCATCATCCCCGCAATGACGACGAACGCAGCTACCGCACCCAAAGTGAGAGCCGTGATCGCGATTCCATGGATCAGGAGACGATCTGAAATCATTCGACGATGCAGTGCGAAAAACGAGACCGCAAACAGGGTGGAATGTTGAATCAAATAGGATCTCTCGACTCATGGGGGATCTAGTTGGCATCGTCGCCTCGTTTGCGTTCAGGGCTTCGGATCACCCAGATTCGCTCTGAGAATTTCTTGGAACTCTCGAAACTGATCACCAGAGAACCATCGCATCGGAAACATATGAAAGAGAGCATCGGACTGATACAGGAGGATGATTCGCTTGTTCGTCTTGTATTTGTGGAAATCTTTCCAAACCATCGTCGTTTGGCCGTGTCGACTTGATGCAGAAAATGCTTCATCCGAAATGTCGACTTCATACGGCTCCTGAAGAGTCTTCTGCTGCAAAAAGAGCCGCTTCGTTCCCAATGGTATCCATACTCCGTAGAAGAGAGTAAAATATAAAAGAGCTGCAAGAATGATAAACGGATTCCACGGAGCGTCGCTCTCCGACACATTCAAAAATCCGTTCACGCACACGAAAATCGCTACCCCAACGAGAGATAGTCCGATCCACTTAAATAGCGGGCGTGGTCGCAAGTGGAGAAATCGCGCGTCGATATAATCCCCCGCTGTGAGTTGGCAGTGCAGTTTCATACTTGGACCGAACGTCGAAGAGATGGCAGGCGAAGCCTTGCCATCCTCGCCGTGTTAGCGCCGGGCGTGGTCACGGAGGAGGCCTGCGATCGACAAATCCTCGTCGATATCAGGCCAGTGAATTCCTAGAGGTGACAGTTCGACCTTTGAGCGATCATCAGGCGAAGCACCTTCCAGACGCGGATAGTCGGAGCATGGAAACGAAAACTCGAATCCGCTGCTCATCGTGACAATGATGCTGCCATCTGCGTGGAGGGCGGAGATTGGTGTGTCAATTAAAGTGTTCATGCCATTTCCGAATGATAAGCTCTCGGTGCTCGCTTGCCAAGTCCTCTGCTCTGGACAGCTCCTTTGTCTTGAGACCGACAGATTCACGAAGAGCGACCTCCCCCTCTACCTCAAAGACCGCTTCGCCGCCCCCATACTGTACATGGACATGAATCGGGGTGTGATCGTTGCTGTAAAAGAAAAAGCGGTATCCGTCCTGGGTGAAAACTGTCGGCATCGGGTTTGATTTTGTTTTTTCGACTAACGTCGAGCGCATGCACCCCTACCAGAGAAGGTGCACGTCGATCACGGGGTTGGGATTGTAGTCAGGGAGAGTCATCGAAACAGCGGGCTGGTAGGGGTTGTCATGGCGCGTCTTGTTAGCCCGTTTTTGTTTTGCTCTTACGAGTGATTCGGTTCGGCTGATCAACTGTGTCTGTCTGGACGAGCTCCAGGGTAATCTTATCGCCTGGGCTCAGCTCTTCGAGGCACCATTCGAGGTGCTCATCCTGTTCGTCGTCAGCAGTCCGTAATCCGGTCGCGGAAAATCTCGCATCGCCTTCATTCGGAAAAGTTATTCCCTCAGCCTCGGTTAACCGCATCCAGCTGGCCTTTAAGAAGATAAGCCCGTCCTCTTTCATGCCCACGGTTGCGACACGCCTTCCGTTAATCGTTACGTGGTATGCGAGCATAGATTCTTGAGGCTAACAGTATTAATATCCCACATGCATATCAACCCGCCTGCTGTTCACCGACCGGCTTCGCCGGTTCGGTGCAACGCAGGCGCGGTGTCGGCGGTGGCTCGGAGGGGATTGTATGGATCCGGGGGGTCATCCGTCAAGCCTTCTCTCTTCGAGGGGCGTGTTTTGTGAATTTTCGCCCCTCTCCCGCAGTTTTCGGTGGGCGACCAGGATCGTTTCGTTTAGGTGAATGCCATCGCATGAAATCCAGAGACAGGAAAATTCAAACGGGCGCAAAACCCAGTCACTCTTCATTTACATGACGGCCGGAAATCGCTAGTCTCCGAGAGATGAACGAGTCGCCCCCTGCCCTGCCCTCTGATTTCAAACTCCGAAAAGGATACCTCGTCACTTCGGGCATCCTCTTTGTCTTGGCCGGGCTGAATCTCTGCGGGTTCGGTGCCCTCATGGTCGTTC
>JAGPCC010000077.1 GCA_018058245.1 Verrucomicrobiales bacterium | reverse complement strand
CCGTTGGCTTATCCGTCGGCTTCCCGTTGCAACAGAGAACCTGTCCCCGGAAATTACAGTCTGTCCCCGGAAATTGTCTGTCCCCGGAAATTGTCTGTCCCCGGAAATTGTCCCCGGTAATTTGTCCCCGGAAATTGTCCCCGGAAATTAGTCCCCGGAAATTAGTCCCCGGAAATTACACGGCGATCGGGACGCTCAGCGTGGTGCCGAGCGTGAGCCAGAGTGCACTATTTTCCAGTGGGAGCGGGCTTTAGGAGGTCTTCACGAGTGTGCGCTAAGACGGCGGGTATTCCCTGGAGTTGCACCTGGAAATCTTCCATGAGACCGGTGGAAGGTCGGTTCAGGCGAATGCTCCAAATCTGGCCTGGTTCACTTTTGTCATTACTCTGCGCAATTGCCGAAACGACAAATTGATGCGCCTGGGAAATGTTATCGACTTCCTCAATGGTCTCTCCCTTGGCATTGATGATCGCTGCTTTCACTTGCTCAGTTCCACCACCACCGGAAACCTTCACCGCGAACTCCTCGATACCGGACGGAACCCAGAAAAAGAACTCTCCCACCGTGCCAAGGAGATGAAAGGCGGAGCTTTGAGAATAGAGGCAGGAGCGATGAAGAGGGGAGTTCACCGTCACCGTCCAATTGCGTGCTTCGCAGACAATCGTAAATGTTCCGCTTTCGCTTGTTGCAAAATCATAGTGCGTTACTCCTGCTCCGGGCGAATCGTCCAGCTTGGTGAGTTTCCCAGATGGGGAAATGATGCTAACTGGCACCTGGTGTGGATCGGTTTTTCCAACGGGAATGATCTCTACATCAAAGGCCACCGTTTCACTACTCCCGTCCGACCAGAGGAACCATTCCGAAAGGCCGCGCTGGCGGGCGTTGGTCTTGGAGGCGAAGTTTGTCGCGGCCATTACCCCCACCGGTTCGAAGCTGCGCTCGCTTGATTCAAAATGGCCGATTCGTTTGAACGAACGAAATGGCATCCACTCGGAAATCAATTTTGGGGTCAGCTCATGAGTGGTCTCGTGACCATCGTGGTGGGTTAGGAGAGTTCCCGTAATGTTTGCAAGTCCCACTCCGCCGGAAAGGTCGGCGTACGACATTGGCAATCGATTCACAGAGTCCTTGATGGAACATTCTTCGAAGTGAATGCCGCCGAAGGTATCGGCTCCGAGTGCATTGCTACCGAATTGGATAGGAGTCGTTTCGGGAGATTCCTTCGCTGGACTAACAATGGTACATCTCTCGAATCGAACATGGGCTGCGGTGACAGTTTTGTCCCGGATGAGAATCGCTGTGCTGACACTATTTTCGAATTCACAATTCACGAACTCAACGGTTCCTTTCACGCCTGCGGAGTCCGAGCGGTTGGCAGTGGCCAGTTCGACGGCACGGAAATCTCCGTTGCTTCGGCAATTTTCGAGGCGAATCGAAAGCGGTGCAGAATCGGGGCTCAGATGCGGTAACGCAAAGAGAAAACCTCGTCCTTTGTTGTTTTCAGATACGCAGTTTCGCATCACACAATTGGTCAATTCCTCGTTGGCAGCGTTCGGTTCAAAATCGATCCCAGACTCGGGTGCGGTTCCCGAAGTATTTTTCAGGATGCAATTTTCAATCAACAGATTCCGGGCGCTGATGACACTGATCCCCTGTCGATAGTTGTTATCGCAGACCACATTTTGAATGGTAACATCGGAGCAAGGCACGCCCGGTTTTGAAGCACCAAGATAAATGCCGTCACCACCGCTGTCAGCGAGTGTCAGGCCAGTGATCTTCACCTCCGCGCAACTGCGAAGCATGATGACGTTTCGCCACTCCGCCTTCGAGTATTTTGCCGCATCGGCGTAGTCCTCCTTCCACATGCGCAAAGTGGCCGACTCACCGGTTAAGGTAATGTTGTGTTTTCCCTCCGCAGCAAAAAGTGAATCCGTTCCTCTCTTGAACGCTCCGCGTTTCGCAAGCACAACGACACCCGTTTCAAACACGATCTCCTGATCGCTGGCTAAGCGCAGTCCCTCCGTGATCCAAGGGGCCTCCATGTTCTCAACGATCAATTTTTCGGCACCCGAGTCGATCGCTGCTTGTAAGGCAGCAGTGGAATCCGCTGGATCAAATCCCCACCACGAGGCCCGGACGATCACAGGTTTGGTAGCGAGAGCCTGCTGGATTGCATTTTCGTCCTTTGGGGGGAAGTCTTTGCTCGTAGCGTTGCCTGCTCCGGCAAGACAGAAGACAAGGAAAAAGAGGGATCGAGTGGTATTCATAGGAACGAGTTTTCACGGTTTCTAGAAATGATTCCGCTGAGGTAGCAAAGGCGGATACAAAGGATTGTCAATACCAGTAGAATTTGACCCTGGCACTGAAATATCCTCCACCACCACGGTTGCGACGAGGCGCGAGCAAGCCTACTGGTCTGGATCTTGATTCCTATCCTAATGACCCCTGAAACCACCACTTTCCTCTACGAATTGCTCAATACCCCCAGCCCGACCGGATTTGAAGTTCGGGGACAACGAGTCTGGGCAAAACGCTGCCGCGAATTTGCGGACTCCGTGGACAGTGATGCCTATGGCAATGCCTGGGCGACCGTGAAGGGGACCGACTCGGGGGCTCCCAGTGTCATGATCGAAGCCCACGCGGATGAGATCGGATTCATCGTGAAATACATCAGCGACGACGGATTTCTGCGAGTGGATCGAATCGGAGGTTCGGACTGGGCGAATGCACGGGGGCGACGACTCACCTTTTTCGGCGACTCGGGTGAAATTCTCGGGATTATCGGCAACACCGCGATTCACATCCGTGATCGCAAGGACGGGGAAAAGGCTCCCGAGGTGCATGAACTGTTTGTCGACATCGGTGCGTCAACCGCCGCAGAAGTCGCCGAGATGGGAATCCGTGTCGGGCATCCGGCCGTTTATTCTGACGGTGCGATTCCGTTTGGGAAAAATCAGATTGTGGGGCGTGCCCTCGACAATCGTATCGGCGGATTCATCATTTCCGAAGTGACTCGACTCCTCGCGGAAAAAGAGACTCGCCCCTCTGCCACCTGTCTCGCGCTCAATGCGGTGCAGGAGGAGATTGGTGGATTCGGAGCGACCATGGCAGCCTATCGTCTCAAGCCAGATCTCTGTCTAGTCCTCGATGTCACTCACGCGACTGACAGCCCGGATATCAAACATCAACAACACGGGAAAGTGACTCTGGGAGGAGGGCCGTCGATCACCCATGGAACTGGAAATCACCCCCTTGTCGTTCAGCGATTGATTGCGTTGGCGAAAGATCTAGAAATCCCACTTCAACATGAAGCGTCCTCCCGATTTACCGGAACGGATACGGACTCCATTTATCACCTCCAGGGCGGGATTCCCTGTGCTCTCATCTCCCTGCCGCTCCGCTACATGCACTCCATCGTCGAGATGGCGGATTTTGGAGACATCGAAAAAGTGATCCGGCTCATGACCGCCTTCGTGCAATCGATCCGAAAAGAGGACAGTTTCTCGGTGGAGATCTAAGGCCGGTAGAGAATCAATTGCCCACTCAGGCCGTCGATTTCGAGTTGAACTGTGGAAGGAGTGCTGGAGCCTCGCCAATTCAAACACGGAACTCCGACAGGCGAGCTCGGTTCGAACACTAGCAACCCGTCGGATGGAGAGCGTCCTGCTGCCGGATGTCAGGTCCGGTCGGATTTCGCCGCGATCGCGATAATCCCTTCGGCGGTCTCTTCTTGGAGACGTAGTTGACCACAGGCAGCATCGATGTCGTGGCCCTTTTCCCGACGTAGAGTCGCCTGAATTTCTGCTTTCTGAAGGATCGCGAGAAATGCCTCCTGCTGAGACTCGGAGGGACGATTCCAGTGCAGACCTTCGACTGTGTTGTAGGGGATCAAATTCACTTTTGCGTTCAACGAGCGCGCCCGTTTGGCGAGGATCGTCGCCTGATCGAGGCTGTCATTGACTCCTTCAATGAGGATGTACTCAAAGGTGATCTTCTGCTTTTTGTGATCCGCCCAAGTCGCGAGCGCCTCGAAGAGTCGTGTCAGTGGATACTTCTTATTCACTGGCATGATGCGATTTCGCACCTCGTCTGTCGCGCCGTGCAATGAAACCGCGAGACGAATCTGAATCGGGATCTTTGCGAGAGTTTCAATCTGTGGAGCGAGGCCGCTCGTCGAGACCGTCATGTGCCGAGCTCCGATATTCAAGCCCCAGGGAGCATTCAGGATCTCAATTGCCTTGGTAACCCGGGCGAGATTCGCGAGCGGTTCCCCCATGCCCATGAACACGATATTGCAGACCGTATCCCCCGCTTCCTCTTCTGCCGCGAGGACCTGACCGACGATCTCTTCGACACTGAGATTTCGTGTAAACCCGGCAAGCCCGCTCGCACAGAACTTACAATCGTAGGCACAACCGACCTGGCTGGACACGCACAAGGTGATCCGGTCGCTGCGCCCTCCGTCAAAATGGACATTCGCCGGGATTTTGACCGTTTCGATCAGTCTCCCGTCGTGCAGCCGGAACAAAAACTTCCTCGTGGTGTCCTGAGAACCGGTCAAGCGCACGACCGGAAGGCGCTCGATCGAAAACGTAGCCGCCAGTTGGCTCCTCAGTGACTGACTGAGATTTGTCATCTCCTCCCAGTTTTTGGCTCGTTTTTCGTAGAGCCATTGCACGATCTGCTTTGCACGAAATTTCGTCTGGCCATTGGCTTCCGCCCATGCGCTCCAGTCATCGAGCGACATTCCAAAAACAGAAGGTAAGCGGGTAGGGGACTCCATGAGCGGGATTTCCCGTAACAAACCACGGATTGCGAGACTTGGTAGATCCAATTTTTCACTCCCGCGAGGCCACAGATTTTCTCCCCGAAGAGGAATTGGCAATTAATTTCAGATATTTTCAATTTATCCTAAAATAAATAGTAAATTTTCCCTTAAATTATGGATTTTTAATTGCATTACCATAATTTTGATAATAAAATACAGTATGGAAAAACTAAATATTAGAATTCTCAAAGTTGTGGTCGCTTCCGCCCTTGTTGCGATTTCCTCGTCCGCTGGTGCCGGTGACTTCCGCATGAGCTCGAAATCACCCGTTACCAAAGCGCCAGTCCGTGCGCAGGAGTTCAAGGGATACATCTACGGTTACGGCGGGATTGACTTCGGTGCTTCCTACGAAACTATGGGGGCCTTTGATCACCCTGAGTATTTTGATTGCGAGTGTGTCCCCTTCGACCCCACCGCCGTTCCGATTAATTTCGATCTCAACAATGGCTGGACCGCAGGTGGTGGTCTCGGTCGATATTCCGGTCTTTTCGGTGGAAGCCGTTTTGAACTGGAAGGTTCCTACACCAGCAACAATGTTGGGTATCTCGATTACGCTGACTTCAACCTCCCTGCGGATTTCCGAGTCTCCACGAAGGCTGTCATGTTCAACATGCTGAAGGAGATCCCACTTGGTCATGCAACGGGTTACATCGGCGGTGGTGTCGGTTATGCATCCAGCAGAATGGTTGGTGACATCGCCACGATCGAATACGACGACTCCGACAGTGGCTTCGCCTGGCAGTTCATCATGGGTATCGACATTCCGATCACAGATCGCCTCGCGCTGTTCACGCAGTATCGCTACATGGTTCTTGCTGATTCGACCTACGTCACTGATTTCGGTGATTTCTCCCAGACGACACTTGATAATCCGGCCAGCCACGCCGTGGTCTTCGGTGCCCGTGTCTCCTTTTAATCCTTCCAGACACCTTCAAGCTCACTCGATTTCTCTTCCATGCCCTGTCTGCGGGAAATGCCCGTGGACAGGGCTTTTTTCGTACCCGAAACTCGTCTTGCAGTGAACTATCAGGACTCCATCGACTGGCTATACAGCACCCAAACATTCGGGATCAAACTCGGTCTCGAAAACATGGGGAAATTACTCCATGCACTCGATCTCACTGAGAATCGAGTGGGCCGTAAGATCATCCACGTTGCCGGCACCAACGGCAAGGGATCGGTCTGCGCTTTTTCCGAACGCATTCTTCGCGATGCCGGGGTGATCACCGGGCTGTTTACCTCTCCCCACCTCATCACCTACCGGGAACGCGTCCGCGTCAACGGCATCCCCATCGACGAAGAGACTGTCGCCCGCATCCTTACGGAAATCAGGGGCCTCGTGCACGACTGGGAACCTCATCCGACGTTTTTTGAAATCAGCTTTGCCCTCGCGATGCGACATTTTGGTGAGCAGGGCTGCGAAGTCATCCTCCTCGAAACCGGCATGGGCGGTCGCCTCGACGCGACCAACGCACTCCGGGCCGATGTCAGTGTGATCAGCTCCATCTCCCTCGATCATCAGCAATGGCTCGGTGAGACCATCCGCGAGATCGCGGGGGAAAAAGCAGGGATCCTGAAGGTAGAAGTCCCGGTGGTAGTCGCGGATCTGCCTCCTGACGCCCGCGATGTTGTAGGCCGCCGTGCCCTCACCCTTGGCATCCCCTGTATTGAAGTTCACCCGCTCCCGGAAGAGTGGCCCCTCGGACTGCGTGGTCCTCATCAGCGGGAAAACGCAGCTCTGGCGGTCGAGGCCGTCTGTCGCGTCGAGGGGGGGAAACTCACGCAGGATGGTATCCGCCAATCCCTCGCCGCGACACAGTGGCCCGGACGGTTTCAACAAGTAGCCGAGGATGTCATCCTCGACGGAGCTCACAATCCCGATGCCGCCCTCGCCCTCCGTGAGACCTGGATGGAAGTTTTCCCCGGTAAAAAGGCAAATCTCGTCTTTGGCGCAGTCGGATCCAAAGATGTTGTTCGTGTCTTCGAAGCCCTGCTCCCGATATTGTCCTCCCTCGTCCTCGTTCCAGTGAAGTCAGAACGACGCCTCACCGTAGGAGAAATGAAAGCCGCTTTAAACGAAGCGGGAGGCGCACATCTTCCCGTCCGTGAGGCGGCAACTCTCCCCGAGGCCATCGAATCCTCCCGCCGGAAAGAGGGTACCACTCTCGTTGCCGGTTCACTCTTCCTCGTCGGCGAAGCCCTTGGTTACTTCCTCGGAGAACAGTTCGAAGTGAGCCTGCAATAGCCCCATGATTTATCTCGATAACAATGCTACGACCCGTCTGGCCCCTGAGGTGCTCGAGGCGATGCTGCCGTGGATGGGTGACCAGTATGGAAATCCCTCGGCCGGCTATCGCTTCGGTCGTAACGCCCGGCGCGCCGTCGATCAGGCCCGCGGCCAGGTCGCAAGCCTGATCGGGGCGCAACCCGAAGAGATCGTTTTCACCAGCGGCGGGACCGAGTCCAACAACACCGCGATTCGATCCGGTCTTTCCCTGCGGCCCGACCACAAAACCATCTTGAGCTCCACCGTTGAACACAGTGCAGTTGACGAGGTTGTGAAATTCCACGAATCAACAGGGTACCTTGCGAGATTCAACCCTGTTGACTCCCTTGGTCGCCTCGACCTCGACCGGTGGAAGGAATCGATCCGCGAGGACGGTGTCGCCCTTGCCAGCCTCATCTATGCAAACAACGAGACCGGGGTTCTCAGCCCCTTGCGCGAGGCTGCCGAGCTTGCCTCCGAATACGGAGTCTACTTCCACACCGATGCCGTCCAGGCAGTGGGAAAAATTCCCATCGACGTCTCTCAACTCCCCTTTCAGGCGCTGTCGATATCCGCCCACAAACTGCACGGACCGAAAGGAGTTGGTGCTCTCTACCTCCATCGCTTCGCCCGTTTTGCCCCACAAACCTTTGGCGGTGGGCAGGAGAACGAACGCCGCTCGGGTACCGAGAATGTCCCTGCCATTGTCGGATTTGGCCTCGCCGCAGAGTTGGCGGCACAGGAACTCGCCCGTACGGAGAAGATCGAGAAAATGCGGAACGAGTTTGAAGCGACCGTGCTCGCTGCTGTTTCCGGGGTCGAAATCAACGGCGACCCGAACGAGCGGCTTCCCAACACCAGCAACCTCTTTTTTCCCGGCATCGATGGCGAAGGCCTCCTCATCCTGCTCGACGAAGCCGGGATTTGCTGTTCCCCCGGTTCCGCGTGCAGCACGGGAGCGGTGCAGCCGAGTCGCATCGTCAAAGCGATGGGCCACAGCTCCTCCCGTGCTCGCAGCAGCGTCCGGTTTTCTTTTTCCCGAATGAACCATTCGGACGAAATCGCTCCCTCCGTTGCCGCCATCGTCAAAGCGGTGGAGAAACTACGTGTCGTGATGCCTTCGGGCGGAGGGATCGTCGGATCTCGGGCTTCGGATCGTCGTGGATGAACGGCAGTTTTCGGAGCAGTTTTTCACTGGGCGACCAGTTCCTCAGCTGTTTGGATCGTACTCGTTAGTTTCGCCTTCCCTTCTTGCAAGGCTCGGAAGTCGCATTCTACTTGAATGCCGTGCCAGAAATCTTCGGATTGCCCAAAAAACGTTCCGAATCGAATTGACATGAGTGGGGTGATAGATCGTTTCCCTAGCACGATTTCGTTGATCGCCCGGGGAGCGACTCCAATCGCCCGCGCCATAGCGTTTTGGGAGATGTTCATGGGTTGGAGGTACTCTTCAAGGAGAATTTCACCGGGTGTAATCTTCATTGGAATAACGTATGACGTTACAGGGGTGCGTCAATGGTAATCGACGATTCTTACATTTGCGGGTCCGCTGTCTTTCCATTGAAAAATAATGCGCCACTGGTCGTTGATGAGGATCGAGTGGAAACCGGCAAGGTTTCCTTTCAGCAACTCGAGTCGATTTCCGGGAGGAACACGTAAGTCCCCGAGAGTTCGAGCCCGGTTCATCTGGATTAGCTTGCGGAGCGAATCCCGGGCAATCGCTGAGAATCGTCGATTCACCTCGCTGCGAAATAGCTCTTCCGTGTCGCTGTCGGAGAAGGATTTTGAATCATGGTGATGCAATCCAGTTTGCGGTCTGAGCGACTCGTGGCAACGCGGCTATGGTCAGATCCCAACAAAAAGACCGGCGGTTTCCCGCCGGTCTTTTCTTGAAACAAAAGCCAAAGGGATCTCGTGATCCCTGGGGGCTCAATAACGATACAGCTCGGGCTTGTAAGGGCCTTCCACTGGCACGCCGATGTAGCTGGCCTGCTCGGGGGTGAGCTTGGTGAGCTTGGCCCCGATTTTCTCGAGGTGCAGACGGGCGACTTCTTCGTCGAGCTTTTTGGGAAGGACGTAGACGCCGGTAGCGTAGACGTCTTTGTTTTTCCAAAGGTCAATCTGCGCGAGGGTCTGGTTGGTGAAGCTGTTGCTCATCACGAAGCTGGGGTGTCCGGTAGCACAACCGAGGTTCACAAGGCGACCTTCGGCGAGCATGTATAGCTGCTTGTTGCCGGGCATGTCGTAGCGATCCACCTGGGGTTTGATCGTCGTTTTGCTGACTCCTTCGTGGGTGTTGAGTTTGGCGACCTGAATCTCGTTGTCGAAGTGACCGATGTTACAGACGACGGCCTGATCTTTCATCGCGAGCATGTGGTCGAGACGGATAATGTCTTTGTTCCCGGTGGTAGTCACGTAGATGTCGGCCCAGCCGAGGGTGTCTTCGATGGGGAGAACCCGGTATCCTTCCATCGCAGCCTGGAGGGCGCAGATGGGATCGATCTCGGTGACGACGACTTGGGCACCAAATCCACGTAGAGTCTGGGCGCAGCCTTTGCCCACGTCACCGTATCCGCTGACGACGGCGACTTTCCCAGCGATCATGACGTCAGTAGCACGCTTGATGCCATCGACGAGGGATTCACGGCAGCCGTAGAGGTTGTCGAACTTCGACTTGGTGACGGAGTCGTTTACGTTGATCGCAGGGACGCGGAGTTTGCCGGCCTCGGACATTTGATAGAGGCGATGCACGCCTGTGGTGGTCTCTTCGGAAACCCCTTTCCAATCTTTTAGATAGTTAGTGAATTTGGAAGGATCCTGTCCATTGATGCGACGGAGGAGGTTTTTGATGATGGCCTCTTCTTCGCTCTCGGATTCGCTGTCGATGAAGGAGGTATCGCCTTCTTCGAGCTCGGCTCCTTTGTGAATGAGAAGGGTCGCGTCCCCACCGTCGTCGACGATGAGTTGTGGACCTTTGCCGTCGGGCCAGGTGAGGGCGGCTTCAGTGCAATCCCAGTATTCTTCAAGTGACTCTCCTTTCCAGGCGAAAACAGGCACTCCGGCAGCGGCGATCGCAGCGGCGGCGTGGTCCTGAGTCGAGAAAATGTTGCAACTGCACCAGCGCACATCGGCGCCGAGTGCAACGAGGGTCTCGATGAGGACGGCGGTCTGGATCGTCATGTGGAGGGATCCCATGATACGAACGCCTTGGAGTGGCTTGGAGGCAGCATATTTTGCCCGTGTCGCCATGAGGCCGGGCATCTCGTGCTGGGCGACCTCGATCTCGAGGCGTCCGAATCCGGCGAGGCCGATGTCGGCCACTTTGTAATTTTCTGGTATCGCTACTGATGTGCTCATATTCTTTCCTTAATTAGTGGAGGGTTTTCCTCACGCACAGGCACTCTTGAGCGCTGCCGCTTTGTCGGTCTTCTCCCAGGTGAGAGAATCGGTATCGTCCTCCCGGCCAAAGTGGCCGTAGTTCGTTGTTTTCCGATAGATCGGGCGAAGTAGATCTAGCTCTTTGATGAAATCGGCAGGCTTGAAGGAAAAGATTTCTTTGATCGCCGCGATGATCTTGGAGTCGTCGACCTGATTGGTGCCAAAGGTATCAACGTGTACGCTGACGGGTTGTGGATAACCGATCGCATAAGCGAGCTGGAGTTCACAACGGTCCGCAAGACCGGAGGCGACAACGTTTTTTGCAACGTAGCGAGCCATGTAGGCGGCGGAGCGGTCCACTTTGCTCGGATCTTTGCCCGAAAAGGCACCTCCTCCGTGACGGCCCATGCCGCCGTAGGTATCGACGATGATTTTCCGTCCGGTAAGTCCACAATCTCCTTCGGGGCCGCCAATGATGAAAAGGCCTGTCGGGTTGATGTGGTATTCCGTTTCTGGAGTAAGCATGTCACCAGGGAGGACGGCTTCGATCAATTCCTTTTTCAGGATTTCACGGATTTCCTGGGTGGTGATCTCGGCGGAGTGCTGGGTGGAGACGACCACGGCAGTGATACGACTCGGTTTTCCATTCACATATTCCATCGAGACTTGCGTCTTAGAGTCCGGTCGCAGCCAAGTGTGTTTGCCGCTCTTGCGAAGATCGGTGATGGCACGGCCCAGTTGGTGGGAATAGGCGATCGGCGCTGGCATCAGCTCGGGAGTTTCCCGGACCGCGTAACCGAACATGATGCCCTGGTCTCCGGCACCCTGCTCCGCAGTGCCCTTGTCGGTAGCGGCTGCAGCGTCCACTCCCTGAGCGATGTCAGGGGACTGTTGGCCGAGCGCGTTGAGGAAGAAAAACGTATCGGCATTAAATTTGCAGTCGGCGTTGGTGTAGCCGATCTCCACCATGGCGGCCTTGACGACCTCCCGGTAGTCGAAGCTCGCACTGGTCGTGATCTCACCACCGAGCACCACGATGTTGTCTTTTACCATTGTCTCACAGGCAACGCGCGAGGTGGTGTCTTGCTCAAAACACGCATCCACGATGGAGTCGGAGATGGTGTCACACACTTTATCCGGGTGCCCTTCGGTCACGGATTCGGAGGAAAAAATATAGGAGTTTGTCATGTCGTATTTACAAATCTTGATTCGTTGATAGAATAATCGTCTCGATCATGTCGTCAATTCTTAAATCTTTGCGATTGATCGCTGATCCCACTCGGATCCGGATTCTCAATCTGCTTCGTCGGGAGGATCTCTCGGTGGTGGAGTTGCAAGACATCCTCGGAATGGGGCAGTCCCGGATTTCCTCTCAGCTTTCCCAACTCCGTCAGGCAAAGTTGGTTACGGATCGCCGCTCAGGGAAAAATATCATTTATACCTTTGGGGCGGATGACTCATCGGCGGGGGATTGGATCGCGCAAGCGCTGGACTTGGCGGCGAATGAGATCGAGGAAATCGGCGACGATAATGCATCGTTGGAACTCGTCCTCGGGAAACGGCGGGACAAAGCGAGGGCCTATTTTGATGCGCTGGCGGGAAAATTCGGGAAAACCTATTGCCCGGGGCGCTCTTGGAAAGCCCTCGCGGAGACACTTTTAAAATTGATGCCGCCGATGGTCATCGCCGATCTCGGGGCAGGTGAGGGCACGTTTTCGCAGCTTCTCGCACAGCGGGCGGAGAAAGTGATCGCAGTCGACAATTCGGAAAAAATGGTGGAATTCGGGGCTTCGGTGGCGCGGGAGAACGGATACCTGAATCTCGAATACCGATTCGGCGGGATCGAGAATCCTCCCATCGACGACGAATCGGTGGACCTTGCCTTCTTCAGTCAGGCATTGCACCACACCGAGCATCCCGGAGTCGCCATTGCCGCAGCCCATCGTATCCTCAAGCCCGGAGGACGCATTATCATTCTCGATCTCTTGAAGCATCAGTTTGAAGATGCCCGTGATCTCTACGCGGACGTCTGGTTGGGATTCTCGGAACTCGATATATCGAGGTTTCTGGAAAAGGCTGGCTTCCGTGAAATCGAGATTTCGGTGGTCGATCGCGAAGCGGAATCTCCCTTTTTTCAGACCGTGATGGCTCTTGCGACGAAGTGACTCACCGGACAATCGACTCGGGTGCGTGCGGACTCCGATCGGATGTTCAAAATTCCTAATTTTTTGTGTGTTGAATCGTCTCTCTTTTGCCGTGATTTTTGATTTTTCCCAGCTCCTTCTTTGCTTCGTCCACCTGTGTAGAGGTTTTGCCCTATCGATGGTTTTGCTCGCTTCTGTATGGTGCGATTGCGTCGCGGCGGAGTGGCAGATTGTGGATCAGTCCGTCGCGCAGGATCCTAGTGCCCCCTTTCGGCATGAGAAAAAAGTGATCTCCGAAGCGGGGGAGACCGGCCTCTTCTCGACTCGCACGATTGATCTGGTCTGGTTTCATGCTGCAGACTACACGTTTACAGTGATCGACAACGGCCCTGAGATCGATCGGCCAATCTACTCGGGGCTTGCCGCAGCCATGCAACAAAATGGGTGTCTCGCCGGGTGCAACGGTGGGTTCTTCTTGAAAGACCATGGGCCGTCAGGCCTGATGATTTCCCGAGGAACCGTTTCTGGGAAGTTCGGCACAGGGGGCCTCCTCAGCGGAGTATTGCTCTCGAGTGGGAATCGGAATCCCTACCTCCTGCGCCGGGCGGAGTATGACTCTGGCAAGTACAAAGCGACGGATCTGATCCAATGCGGTCCCTTTTTGGTGGATCAGGGGAAAAGCGTCCGGGGTCTGTCCCCGGAGAATTCCCGTCGGCGGACATTCATTGCTCACGACGGAGGCAAGTGGTTCGCCCTCGGTTTGAGTGGCACTTTTACTCTGGCGGAATTAGGGGAGGTTCTCTCGCACGCAGATTTTTCCCCATCTCGGAAATTGCATCGTGCCCTCAATCTGGACGGAGGAAGCTCGTCGGGCCTCTATTTTGAGCGAAGTTTGGGAGATCCCGTGGGAATCGAGCCATACAAAACGGTGAGAAATTTTGTCGGAATCGTCCCACGTGTGAAGGCAGAGTGATCGGAAACAAAAGAACCTGTCACAAAAAGTCCTCCTCGGGGTATCTTGTAATGTGAGAGAGTTGGAGTCAGAAGAGGAATTGGTGATTCGTGTGCAGCAAGGAGATTTGGCTGCATTCGAGCGTCTCTTGAATCTTCATAGCTCTCATTTGCGTGCTTTTGTCGCGATGAAGCTCCCTATCCCACACCTTATCGACGAGATTGCCCACGAGACCTTTGTATTCTCTCATCGCCACATCATGGATTTTACCGCAGGGACCGACTTTGGAAAGTGGCTCCGGGCGATCGCGTTTAATCTGATCCGAAAGGAAACCTTGCGGCATCAGCGTCTCGCAAAGAATCAGGACAAATTTTTGGAACATCATTTCATCCAGCAAAGTGGGCTGGGCGACCTCTCTCCCGAGCTCCCGCTCGTAATTTTCCTAGAGGAGTGTCTCGCCCGACTCCCCGAGCAACAGCGAAAACTCCTCGAGCACAAATACACCCTGGCCGAATCGTCCCGTGAGATTGCGAGCGCCTTTCATCAGAGCGAAGCGTGGGTGAGAACGACTCTCTGCCGGGTTCGGACTACGCTGCGTCAGTGTATCGAAACCAAAATTGCGGGTTCTCCCGAAACGATCTAATCCCTGTGAACTCGGAACATCTAGAAGCCTATCTTGCCGGTGAGCTCGACCAAAACGGTCGGGAGCAGGTGGAGTATGCGCTGCGCCGCGACAGCGATCTCCGGGCGAGTTTTGTCCTCCAAGCACAAATGGAGGCCGCGCTCCGAGTGCTCCTCGGCTCAGAATCAGAGGGGCGAAAAGATGCCTTTGATCGTGGGGTCATCGCTCGTCTTCGTTCTGAAGGTGCGGGAGATCATCGTGGAGACAATCGAGGTTTTGCGAAATCAGTCCTGACCGAAATCGTGGAAGAGAGAGAAGGGCTTCGCCCGATCCGGTGGCCAGACTTGATCAAGACGGGTTTGATCTCTGCCGCAGCGTCCATCGGTCTCTTGCTTGTCCTTCAGACCACCGTGTATCGAGATTCCCCGGAGACTGGCGAAAAAATCGAGAAAGAATTGATTCCCCGTTTTGCGGCGAGAATCGAGCGGAGCGAGGGTGCGAGCTGGTCCGGAGAGACCGCCGCGAAGATCCGCGCAGATGGATGGCTCACTACCGGGATTCTGAATCTGGATTCGGGAACCGTTTTGATCGCTTTTAATTCGGGTGCTACCGCCGTGGTCGAGGGGCCTGCCGTCCTGAGTATCGAGTCCGCCAACCGCATGTTCTTGAAATCGGGGAAACTCACCGCAGAAGTTCCTCCTCCTGCCTCTGGATTTACTGTCAATACCCCGCGACTCAATGCAATCGACATCGGGACGCGGTTTGGTGTTTCTGTGGAGAACAATGGCGATTCGGAACTGCACGTCATGCACGGGAAGGTAGAGGTCAGTCGTGCCAGTGGGAACTCCATCGCTACTCTTGTACACGAAGGCCTCGCGCTCCGTGCTGACGGACGTACGCGGAGTGAACTGATGCCGATCCCCTATGCAGGTGATCAATTCGCTTTAAAACTCGGAGTGCAGGAGATCTCGCGGCCGGCGCTGCATTATACGTTCGACGATTCTTCCCGAGCCATCGTGGAGGATTCCAGCGGAGAACCGCTCTTTGACGTTACTATGGTAGCCTCGGGAGAGCTGGATCGCTCGCCGAAGCGGGGTCCAGGTCGAAAAGGCGCAGGTCTTGTTTTCCAACCGGGAGAAACCCTCGATGTCCCCCTCTCCAAAGACTTTCGTCTGGAAGCTCCCCATACGATAGCGTTCTGGGTCAAAATCCCTCCACGATTGGATGGACAGGGGCACGAGGAAATCCTCAGTTATGGCCGTGAGGGGCTGGCTTGGGGGATCGCTTGCAATCTCGCCTCCTCTCGTGGAGCGCGCGGAGCGGTCCGCATCGATTGTCCGACTGGTTTTGTGATCGGTAGCAGTGATATTGCCGACGGGAACTGGCATCACATCGCCTATCGCTTCTTGGGGGGCACGGATGCCAACATCGCTTCCCATCTCCACCTTTTTGTGGATGGTAAGACCGAGACTCTCAGTGACCTCCAAGCGGGGTCCGTGAAAGTGGGGCGAGTTGGTACTCTGCGGTTGGGGGGAGACAAACTAAACGGATTTCAGGGTTGGATCGACGATCTGACCCTCTTCCGCGAAGCGATTTCCACCGCAGAGATTCAGAAATTGCTTCCTTAAACAATGATTATTTTGTAATTTTCATAAAATAAACAATATTTTTGTCACAAAATTCCTTCGTGAAGATATCCTTTGTATAGAGCCTCTATTTAGATTCCCAACCATGAACTCCCGAACCTATCGATCCTACCTTGCAGTGCTTTGCGCGGCATTTGTTGTTTCCGCCATTCCCGGCCATGCTGAAGTCAGAACTTGGACTTCGGCTGATGGGAAGACCTTGGAGGCCGATTTTGCCGGGACCTCGGGTGCCGGTGCCAGTGCGGCGGTGAAGTTGAAGTTGCCCGATGGGTCCGTCATTGACTATCCGGTTGCGAAACTTAGCGAGGCAGACCGACTCTTTGTGAAGGGGAATCTTCCTACCGATCCAAGTGCCCTCGCAGCGGAGATCGACAAACTCGTGATGAACAAGCTCAAGGAGAGCTACTTCGGACTGAAAACCGAGCTGGCCGCACTTCCTCAGAAATCTGATCTCACTCCCGATGAGAAGTCGAAACGGAAAGAGGAAATCGACCGGGAAATGTTGATGTGTGTCCCGAACGAAATGACGAACGACAACCAGTTCCTCCGTCGGATTTATCTGGATGTGGCAGGTCGTATTCCCACCTATGACGAAGCCGAAGTGTTCCTGAATGACCGCGCTCCCAATAAGCGTGCGCTTTTGATCGACAAACTTCTCGATAGTGAGGGTTTTGTGATGCGGATGTACAACTATTATTCCGACATCCTCCGGATTCGGGAGGGGATCACGATGATGGGCAATGGCGACCTGAAGGTGGATCCCTACATGGAGTACATCAAAGAGAGCATTCGCACGAATAAACCGTATGACCAACTGGTTCGCGAGCTACTCACTGCAAAGGGCAAGGTCTGGGAGGAACCAGCGGTCGGTTATCTTGTGTCCGATCAGGGGATGCGTCTTTGTAATTTGTCCAACACCTTCACCATCTTCATGGGCACGGAGATCACTTGTGCGCAGTGTCACGATCACCCCTTCGAGGAAGTCTATCAGATGGACTTCTTTAAAATGGCTGCCTTCATGGGGAAAACCGAGACGAGAGCTCGCGGGAACGACTCCATGATGATGGGCGGCGGAGACTACCGTGCGGAAATCGATCGCATGAATAAGGTCCTCAAGGACGCCGGAAAGCTGCGTCCGAACCAGAATATCGACCAGAATCTTGGGCAGTGGTGGGGTACTCACCGCACTCAGGTCGTCGAGATCGACAACAACGAGGTGAAGCTGCCACACGATTACAAATACGACGATGGTGAGCCTCTCGCGGCAGTGGTTCCCTCCGCTTACTTTGGCGACAAAACCGATCTCTCGAAGTTTGACACCCCGCGCGATGCCTTTGCCGAGTGGGTGGTTTCTCCGGGGAATCCTCGATTCACGATCAATGCCGTGAACCGCTTCTGGAAGATGGCATTCGGGCTCGCGCAGATCGAACCCGTCTACAATATTCCTGGGCACCTCGATGGGCAGGCCCAGAACTACGAGCTCCTTACCTTCCTCGAAGAGATGATGAAGGATCTCAAATATGACGTAAAAGGATTTTTCCGAGTCGTCTACAACTCTAGTTCCTACCAGCGCGAGGCGGAGACCTTCACTCCGAGCCTCACCCAGGTCGACAAAGGCACCTATCACTTCCCTGGCCCGGTTCTGCGTCGTATGTCTGCTGAACAGATCTGGGATTCTCTGGTCGCCTTGACCACCGCCGACCCGGAGTCCGTGATCCGCCGAGGTGCCGAAACCTACAAGCAGGTCATGAATGTGGATCCTGCCACCCTCAAGTCCGCCGAGGACATTCTGGGCTGGAAAGACCAGTGGAGCAAAGTGAGTAAGCTGGAGAAATACAGCGGGGAAGCCGTCTCTCGCGACGACATGGTAGACGGAGTGGAGATGTTCCGGGCCTCGGAACTGAAACAACCGATGCCATCGGATCACTTCCTTCGGATGTTCGGTCAGTCCGATAAACAACTGATTGAAAACCAGTTCACGACAGGGTCCGCACCGCAGGTGATGGCGCTCCTGAACGGTTCGATTACGAACGCAGTATTGACCAGTCCCGACGCCTACCTCATCAAAGAGATCGCGTTCGGCAAAGGATCAAAGCGTGACAATGTTGACAAAATCTTCCTGAGCGTACTGTCGCGGTACCCCACCGCCCAAGAAAAAACGGCGGCTCAATCCGGCATGAGAGCAAAAACCGATCGGGATATGAGCGACGCCGAAAAGCTGAAAGTAGAAGCACAAGCGATCGGAAACGTGATCTGGGCGCTCGTGAATACCCGTGAGTTCATGTTCATCCAATAATTCGACCAACTCGTTACCCCCTTGCAAACCCCATCCATTTGAAATCATGAAAGACCAACTGAATCGACTCGATCAACTCAGCCGACGGCAGTTCGTGGCGCGAGCCGCGAAAACTGCTCTCGGCGTCAGCATTCTTCCCATTGGGGGAGGCACGTCACTCCTCCGTGCAGCGGGAGCCGGAGGCGGCACCGCCGAACATTGTATCTTTTTCTATATGTCCGGCGGAATGAGCCACATGGATACTTTCGATCCAAAACCGGGGACGGAAACCGGCGGAGCGACCAAAGGGATATCCACTGGCGTAGCCGGGATTGAGCTTGCGGAATTCATGCCACAGTTGGCGAAGCGGTTCAGCGACGTCGCCGTGATCCGTTCCATGTCACAGAAGACGGGCGATCACCGTGGTGGGGCGTATTGGATGCGGACTAGCTACGAGCCGCGCGCCACGATTATCCACCCGTCGATGGGGCCGTGGGCACAGACCCTTCTTGGGAAAAAACACGATACGTTGCCGGACTCCGTCGTCATCGGCGGCGGTGGCGAGCATCCGGGGGCCGGTTTTTTCGGGCCTGCATTGGCTCCGCTCCCGATTGGTGATCCGGACAAAGGGGTTCAGAACTCTGCTCCCTATACGGGGGTGGGGGATGACCTGTTTGAGAAACGGCTCGACCTCATGAACACTTTCGACGAATCTTTCCGTCGCAAGTTCCAGACGGACGAGGTAAAAGCCTACACGCAGTTCTACGCCGAGACCCTCAAGCTCATGAAGAGTGAAGATCTCGAAACGT
>JAGPCC010000076.1 GCA_018058245.1 Verrucomicrobiales bacterium | reverse complement strand
TTTGGCCTTGAGTGCGCAACTCGATGCGCACTATGCGACGAGTGTTTAAGGACACCATTTTTTGAGTCCGTATCTGTTTCCTGACCCGCGAGCCTTTACCTGTCCCAGTGCGTTAAGAGTACATCTCCGACCAGAGTGAGGTGCAATCACACAAGCGAAGGTGAAAATCGAAGTAGACGTGTTCCCGCGAAGGCGCTGTTCGAAAACCTCGAAAACAGAGCGACCGTCGATCAATTCCTCGAATGGTTCTCCGGTGTGGGGCGCGCTCAGGTTAATGCCGTCCTTGAGTTTACTACAGTGAGCCTCCAACCCTCTGGTGCTGGATGAAAATGCACAATCACGGTGGACACTCGTCGCAATAAACGTTACGATCTCAATAGAATTGCGATCAGAGCCCCACGCGATTCGGAATGAATAGCGTCATGAAGATCATGTCCGATGTCGCGAGGGATGCCCTCGAACTCCCGCCGAATCAGCGGCTCTCGCTCGCGAGATTCCTCCTCGATCTTTCGGAGGCCGAGACCGGATTCCACCCCGACGCCAACGAAGCCTGGGAAGAGGAGATTTCGCAACGAATCGAAAAGATCCGGAATGTCACGGCCAAGTCAATCCCCCTGGAAGAGGTCTTTGCCGATCTCGACCGACGTTTTCCCGGATGAAGGTTCACCTTCTCGAAGAGGCCGCCACCGAGCTTCTCGAGGCAATCGAGTATTACGAGGATCTGGAGCCGGGACTGGGAGTGCGCTTGAAATCGGAAGTGCGAGAGCACCTTGCCACCGTCATTGCAGCGCCGGACCGGTTACGGCGTCGGTCTCTCGGATACCGCAGGCTCAGCCTTCGAGTTTTTCCGTATTACATCGCCTACTTCCTCGATGGTGAGATCCTCTGGATTGTGGCCATCGCTCACGCCCATCGCCGCCCTGAATATTGGCGAAAGCGACGTCGGACCGGGAATGATTCCGATTCTGAGGTGATCTTTTAATTTGTGCGGTTCCGTCTTCCAAAGTTCCCCTCCGATAGTTGAAATCAGGAAAGCCATGCCCATCCCGTCCGTCTCCCACTTCCGTGTCCCTCTCCTCCAAATCCTCGGAGATGGCAAAGAACGTACCCTCGCCGAATCCTGCATGATGAACGTCAAAAAACTAATCAAAGCTCCGTTTCGCTTTGCGTAAGTGTCCTCTGAGGAACCCGGTGCGGTAGTTCGACACGCCGGGATCTGTAAGAGCGGCAATCGGGCAACAGATGTCCCTACCTTGATCTGCAAAACAAGATGCCAAAAACCTGCTTCATCGTAGCTAGCCCAAATGGAGCGGGGAAATCCACGTTTGCCCAATCATTCCTTCCGAACGAGGCCGGGTGTTTCAATTTCATCAATGCGGATTTGATAGCCGCTGGGATTGCACCTCTGCGCCCGGAGATGGCCGGTCTTGAGGCGGGTCGAATCCTCCTCTGGAAGATGGATGCCTTTGTCGACGAGGAAGCTACATTTGGGTTTGAGACGACGTTGAGCGGAACCGGGTACGTTGGCCGGATTGAGAAGATGAAGGGTTCGGGATATCGAATCGTCCTTTTTTACCTGTGGGTTCCTTCGGCCGATTTTGCTGTAGCGAGAGTTCGGAGCAGGGTCGTGGAGGGAGGCCATAACGTTCCTGAAGAAGACATTCGCCGTCACTTCACCAAGAGCTGGAATAATTTCGAGAGCATTTACCAGGGGCTTGCAGACAAGTGGATCGTATTTGATAATAGCGGAGAGGAACCAATTGTCCTCCAGGAGTCATCATGAGAGAGCATACCGAGACTGAAGGTGCGTTAGCGGCAATGAGTCGTGCGGCGGTCACCGCGCGCGCGCGAGCGTCGCTATTCGGGTCGAAATTGGTTTTGTGGAGAGACGGCTCAGTGGTGCTTGTCGATCCCAGAAAAAACTCTGCGGAACAAGGCGGCACTGACCTACCCGCTACCGCTCCGGAATCGAAGCCGGGTGGCAACCAGAAACCGCAACCTGCGTCGTAGCATAAATTTCCTGGTCCCTGCGAAATCAGAAAACCAACCGAAGGTCCGTTTCGCTCTGCTTTTCGCTTTGCGTGCGTGTCCTCTGAGGAACCCGGTGCGGTAGTTCGACACGCCGGGATCTGTAACGAGGGCAACCGGGCAACTCTGAGGAACCCGGTGCGGTAGTTCGACACGCCGGGATCTGTAACGAGGGCAACCGGGCAACCGGTATCCCTACCTTGATCGGTTGAGAAGAAAATCCGATGCAATACTCTTGGATGATCGCAACTATTCTTGTGCTGCTAGTTGGCAGTGGCGCAGCAGGAATTGCAATTAAGCGCAAAGGAGTCAAATCCCCATGGGGAGCCATGATTCAGGTCGGCACTACGGTTGCGATTGTGGGAGTCTTTCTTCACAACATATTCTGGGAGCGGGAGATCAATCAGATGGCATCGAAAGGATGGACTCTCATTTACACTTTTCCGGCATTTCTAATATGCCTTGTGATTTCTGGTGGGCTTGCAATTGGCTTCCTGGTTCGTTCCCGCCGTCAATAGACTGGAGCGAGTCAACGCTAACCACCGCAAGAAACGAAATTGCCGCACAACAATAAAGGGTGTAGCCAAGTCGAGGAACGAGACCTTGGACTGCCGAATGGTCGGCACCGACCCGTACTGGAACACCCGACTGGATCGTGCCCGGCACGATAACCCCGAGTTGCTGAGCAAGAACCCTGAATCCCTGAATCCCTTCTCCTCCGAAATCTGGGGGAATGGAGCTAATCGTTGTAAGCACTCTCTCCGTGTGTGGCCTGGTCGAGACCGATGCGCTCGTGTTCTTCGGAAACTCGGAGGCCGCGACAGACGGCTTTTACAAACAGGAGAATCACGATGGTGACCACGGCGGTGTAGAGAATCGTGATGACGGAAGCGAGGGCCTGGATTCCGAGTTGTTTTCCGAGGGAAAATTCTCCGCCAAAAAGTGTCGAGCCGACCACTGCTGCAAGCAAAGTCCCGATAAGACCTCCGACCCCGTGGACGCCGACGACATCAAGGGAGTCGTCGTAACCGATCGCATTTTTCAGTTTTACGGAGGCCCACCAGCAGCAGGCGCCGGAACAGGTTCCGATGAGGAGCGCCCCGATCGGAGTGGCGACGCCGGCGGCGGGGGTAATCGCCGCGAGACCGGCGATCGCGCCGGTTGCGATGCCGAGCACCGTCGGTTTTTTCTCGACGGTCCAGTCGATCAGCATCCAGATGCAGGCCGCAGCCGCCGCTGAAATATGGGTGACAAACAGGGTCATCGCGGCGGCGTCACTCGCTCCGCCCTGACTGCCGGCATTAAAGCCGAACCAGCCGACCCAGAGCATCGCCGTGCCGGTTACGGTCATGGGCAGATTGTGCGGCGGGGTCGGATGTTTCCGTTTTCCGACCATGATACAGGCGATCAGTGCGGCGACTCCGGCGGTGATGTGAACGACGATGCCTCCCGCCAAATCAATGACGCCCCATTTCGTAAAGAGAGAAACATTTTCCCCGGTCCCACCGAACCAGGTGATATGGCACACGGGAGTGTAAACGAGCAACACCCAGAGAACCGAAAAGAGAAGCATCGCGGAAAACTTGATGCGTTCCACAAAGGTTCCGACGATGAGCGCCGGAGTGATGATGAAGAAGGTCATCTGAAATACCGACGAGAGAATTCCGTCTGCGGCCACTCCGTGATGCATGAGATGGCCGAAGCCGCCAAACCAGCCACCTTTTTCCCCGAGAGTGAACGAGTAACCACATACCAACCAGACGATGCTGAGAACGCAGGCGAGTGCAAAACAGTGCATGAGAACGCTGAGCACGTTCTTCCGACTGACCAGTCCTCCATAGAATAGAGCGAGGCCGGGAATCGTCATGAAAAGCACGAGGGCGGTGGAAGTGAGCATCCACGCGTTGTTCCCTATGGTAGCGGCACCTTTAGCGGTCATCTCGGCGTCCTGTCCGAAGGCTGTGGTATTCGCAAAGGCAGCGAAGGTAGCGAGTAGGCAGAGGATCCATTTGAGAGGTTTTATCATGGGAGTATTTGCAGAGGGAATGGGGTGTGATGACACGGGCGGGTGCTAATCCAAGGACGGAGCGGCTCGCTTTGTTCGATGACCGCATCGAGTCGATATCTGTAAAAATAGAGAGACTGTCTGTCTCCTAGTGTTTGATCTGAGCCAAGTTGGCGGTAAATCGGGATGGAATTTCTCCGCTTTGCGTAAGTTTGATGTGGAACGGCGGGATAGGGCGGGCTTTCAGCCCTTTTCGCTGGTTGAACGTTGTATCCCGGGGCGCTGCTCCGGTCTGGTATGGGTTCGGGCCTTTGGCCCTTGCTATTTGCTCCGGTCTGGTATGGGTTCGGGCCTTTGGCCCTTGCTATTTGCTCCGGTCTGGTATGGGTTTGGGCTTTTGGCCCTTGCTATTTGCTCCGGGCTGGTATGGGTTCGGGCTTTTGGCCCTTGCTGGTGAGGTGAGTAGATTTCCGTAAGGGCCAATGGCCCGCCGCTATACCAGCCTGGGGCAACGCCCCAGGGATATGATCCGAAAACTGTGGGTACAATCTATTCTTTGATAGGCTCATTTTTTGAAGCCACGACTCAGCAAGTATCATGCCAATTGGATTTGGTTTTACCGCAGTTGCGCGCTTTTTCTTTCCGCGAACCCTGAGGTAAAAATCGTTCTTCGGCAGCGGATTTGTTTCACGCTCCTTGACCTGAAGCTTTGGAGGGCACTTCCGATGTCGTTTCTCCCGTTTTCCCTGCCAAATCGGTCACAGGAAACCGGGAACTTCGTCACGCCGCCGATACCAACCAGTGATCGAGTGACGTTCGCGTCGGGAGGGCAAGACTTCGTGCCAGAAGGTTCCGGAAAGAAACAGGACGAGTTGCCCGAACTCCGGGACAATATCGATATACGGCCCCTCGATCCCGAGCGTGTCATCTAGGTAAAACCGTAGCTCTCCACCGTCCTCTTTTGTCCAGTCGCGGTTCAGATAGACAATGGCGGAGATCACGCGGGCTTCACTTTCCCGATGGCGATCTAGGTGCGCCTGGTAGGATGCTCCCGGTGGGTAACACGCGAGGTGTGCTTCATAGCAAAACAGACCGAGGTAGAGCGTACGATTCAGCGATTCCCGCAATTCTTCCATGAGGGACCAGTAGGATTGCTGGGGAATCGTGAGACTCGCCGGGATCAACCAATGCACAAAATCGCTCCGGATCTCGGATCTCACCTGCTTGCTCTCCCCGCGCCCCACCGCTGCCGCGCGGTAGACGCCGTTGGTCCAAAGTTCCTGGATCTCCTCGACGAGGGAATCTCCCGTCGCGAGCGGAAGGAAGTGCGGAATGATCGCATAACCATGCTCTGCCAACTGTGCGGCAATTCCAGCGAGATCGGGAGGTCCAGGAGGGTCAGAGTTCATTGGTGGGTTCGAGGACTCGCGTCGAGCACTCGTCACCAGACTACTCGCGTTTCCCCTTCTTTGCTGGCTTTTGCTTCCTCTTGGCTGCCTCGAGGGCGGACCGGGCCCAGGGTGCCATCGAGGCAGGGCTGTCGAGGGCGTCGTCTGGGCAGAGGGAATAGGACATCTCGGTGACGCGACCCGCTTTGCTGGCGAAACGAAAGGGCGGGAGATCGAGTCGCTCGAACTCAGGCCGATTCTGGTCGTCCGTTTTCAGATAGAGGGCACCGTCGGCGACGAGTCCGAACATGATCCCTTCCCGAAAGATCCCATAACCGCCGAACATGCGTTTTGAGGTGACGCGGTCGAGTGGCTCCAGCAGTTCGAGGAGATGATTTACAAAATCGGCTTCCGCGTGATCTGACATGGCAATGACCGAGGGTGAAAGGACGGTTCTATTGCTGCCACCTCTGCCACGAGAGGCCGGGGCGAGCGGCGGGAAAGGTGACGATCTGGGTGTGCTCGACTTCGGTGACGTAGACGGTCTTTCCGTCTTTTCCTCCAAAGCAGAGATTGCTCGGCTTGCTGCCGGGCAGGGTGATTTCCTGGAGCAATTCCCCTTTTGGCGAAATTACGACCACGGTGCCTTTGCCGTGGCGAGTCACGTAGAGGTTGCCGTCAATATCGCAACGCATCCCATCAAAACCATGGTCGGGAAATTCCTTGAGCAGGGTTTTTCCGGTCAGAGTTTTTTCGGGTGTGATGGTGAAGGACCAGATCTTTCGCTGTGCAGATTCATTCACATAGAGCTTCTTCCCGTCCGGGCTCACTTCGATCCCGTTGGCGGTGCCGAGTCCCTCCGCAAGCAGCGTGACGGTTCCGTCAGGATCGATGCGCCAGATCTGTCCGGTGCTTTCCTTCCAGTTCGGGTCACTCGCATAGAGCGTATCGTCGGGTCCGATCGCGATGTCGTTCGGTTGGCTCATACGAGGTTCATGAGCGAGGACCGTGATTTTCCGCGTGGTGGGGTCGATCTTGAGGATGTTGTGCCCGGCATAGTCGGCGACATACATTTGTCCTTTGCGGTCAAAGCGGATGCCGTTTCCGACGCTGCCTTCCGGCAGGGTGACAAAGAGTTCGCTTTTCCCGTCAGGCGAGATTTTCCCGATGTTCCCTTTTTCCCCGAAGCTGACAGCATAAAGATTGCCTTCCCGGTCGCAGGCGGGGCCTTCGATGCCGCCGGTGAAGAGCGAGGGATCGGTGAACGGAGTGGCCTTCACAGTTGGTTTCCGATTCTGCTCGCCGCCGTATTCCAAGGCATTCGCTTCGAGGAACTCGTGGGTGGGATTGGCCGTCTCGATCCCGTGTTCCGGAATCTCCAGACGGGCGGACCAGGCGACGCCGTTGAGCACTGCCTTGCGGAAGGATGGCTCCTCCCAGTTCCAGTGGTAATGGAGCCCGGTGAATCCGAACCCGCGCCCTTTTTGATAGTCATCACCGCGTTCGTAGGTCCAGGCGACGTGCTGCGGCTCCCCTTTGGCAACGGCTTCGCGAACGCTCGGATTCCCAGAATGGGGGCCATCGGGTCGCGACATCGTCTCGGCCGGGGCGATGGCGGAAAGGATCGGTGTCACTCCCTTCATCCCGTCCACAAAACGCATGTGGAAATACCATTCATCGTCGATCTGAAATTTCTGGAGGCCATTGGCGGCGGGGTGGCCGGGGTAGGTCTCAAAGGAGGCTTTCCAGTGGGGATTCACCGACCAGTCTGCCTCGAAGTATCCGCCCATCCAAGCGAGCATTCCTTTTGCACTCGGGCCGATCGGTACCTCGACTGCGTAGTGGAGGCAGGCGAGACCGGCACCGGTTCGCATCACGGTATCGAATTCGGCGGCGTGTCCATTGACGAGATGACCGCCACCGCCCGAACAAAAGAAGATCACGGAATCGGCGTCTTTGAAAAAGGACTCCGGATCTTCGGGCCAGTTGATGGAGTAGCGCGACTCGATTTTCTGATCGGGGTAGGCTTCCTCGATCCATTTGCCGATGAGCCGTGAACCGGCGGAATATTCGTGGGCGCCAAACCCGTGGGAGGTCTTGTGGGAAACAAAACAAAGGACCGTACGCCCGTCGTCGGGCGCAGCAGAGACGGTTTCAAAAGCGAAAAAGAACCCCAGGATGCCAAAAAAGAGAGGGCGAAGAGGGTTGGGGCGGCGACCAAAGAGGGTGGGGTGAGAGAACATGAGGGTATTTTTGCGGAAAACCGCTAGAGGTCAAGACTGATACCAGTCAGAATCGCGGTGGAACCGTGCCTAGGAGCCTTACGATTTGTGGGAGGAGTTACCTGTTTCCGCAATAAAGGTAAGAAATCCGGTTGCGCCTTTCTTATGAATTCATTACAACCCGTGGTATGAATCGATTTGTTCTGTTTTCTCTTTCACTTCTTCTCCTCGCTTCGGGCGGAATCGCCAGCGCCGGGCTGAAACTGCCTGCGATGATCGGGCATCACATGGTCTTGCAGCGGGATATTGAAAATCCGATTTGGGGATGGGCCGATCCCGGCGCGGATGTCAAGGTGGTGATGGAAGGTCAGAGTCTCCAAGCAAAAGCGGATGAAAAGGGCAAGTGGGTCGTGAAGCTCGCGCCGATGAAAGGTTCGCATTATGCGATGCGGATGACGATTCAGTCGGGGGCCGAGCAGATCGTCCTTTCAAACATCGTCGTCGGGGAAGTTTGGGTCTGTTCGGGACAATCCAATATGCAGTTTGCGGTGGATCAGGCCTACGATGCGGACCTTGAGGTAGCGACCGCAAACTATCCGAATATCCGGCTCATTACCGTTCCGCAGACCGGGACGCAGGAGGTGCAGGACGATTTTAAAGGGCAGTGGGATATGTGTACCCCGGAGACCGTGGGGCAGTTCTCGGCGGTGGGGTACTATTTCGGTCGTCAGTTGCACGAGACTCTCGGGGTTCCAATCGGGTTGATCGATAACTCCTGGGGTGGGTCCGCCGCAGAGGCATGGGTCGCTCGCGACGTCCTTGAGGCAGATCCCCGATTTGCTGCCTATCTCGACCAGTGGAAAACCACCGAGGCGACTTATGATCATGAAAAAGCAGTCGCCGCCTGGAAGGTGAAAGTCGAGGAAGCAAAAGCTGCGGGTAAGCCGACGCCGAGACCGCTTTCGAATCCACTCACGGGTCAGCATCGTCCGGGGAATCTCTGGGCTGGTGTGCTGAACCCATCGATCGGGTATGGAATCCGTGGAGTGGTTTGGTATCAAGGGGAATCCAACGCGGCTCGTGCCTACCAGTATGATGATCTGTTCTCGCTCATGATTACGGAATGGAGAAAGGCGTGGGGGATCGGTGACTTTCCGTTTTACTGGGTGCAGCTCGCTGATTTCATGGCCGAAAAGGACGCTCCCGGGGAGAGCAGTTGGGCGGAATTGCGCGAAGCGCAGAGCAACACTCTGGCGTTGCCGAATACCGGTCAGGCGGTCATTTACGATCTCGGGGAAGGCCGGGACATTCATCCTCGCAACAAGCAGAACGTCGGGAAACGTCTTGCCCGTATCGCGCTCGCTCGGGACTATGGCGTGAATCTCGTCTACCAAAGTCCGTCCTATCAATCGATGGCGGTGACCGAAAACAAGGCAGTGCTGACCTTTACCAATGTGGGCGGAGGCCTCTACAGCTTTGACACCCCCGATGCAGTTGGATTTGCGGTGGCGGGAGAGGACAAGGTCTGGCACGCGGCCGTCGGCAAGATCGTCGGTGCCGACAAGGTGGAAGTTTCCTGCCCGGAAGTGGCCGTTCCAGTCGCGGTGCGCTACGCCTGGGCGGACAATCCGGTAGCGACCCTGAGAAATCGGGAAGGTTTGCCCGTCGATCCGTTCCGCTCCGACGATTGGCCTCTCAGTACCGAACCGCAGCCGGTCTCAACCCCGCAGTAACTTGTGGCTGCTGATCTTTACGATTCCGCTCCGTCTTTGATCAAAGACCCGCCGACTCATCTCGGCGGGATGCTGAAATATCTCGGCCCCGGGTTCATTCTATCGGCCTCGATTGTCGGGTCCGGCGAACTCATCGCGACCACTGCCCTCGGTGCCCAAGCCGGGTTCGTTGCGATGTGGGTCATTATCGTGAGTTGTCTCGTAAAAGTATTTGTCCAGTTAGAGTTCGGAAAACACGCGATCCATTCGGGCGAGACGACCTTTGAGGCGTTTAATCAAATTCCCGGTCCGAAGTTCGGAAAAGGTCGGTGGACGACCTGGCTCTGGCTTGTCATGATGCTGATCAAGCCGCTCCAAGTGGGTGGCATCATCGGCGGCGTTGGCCTCGTCCTGAACATCCTCATCCCGCAGGTTCCCGTGTGGGTGTGGGTCTGCCTCGCTGCTCCGACCGTTTCCCTGATGATCTTCCGGGGAAAATACCAGTTCATCGAAAGACTTTCCCTCGTCATGATCGGGTGTTTTGCTCTGTTCACTCTGGCGTGCCTGATCGGGGTGCAGTTTACGGAGTTTGAAATGTCGCGCGCCCAGATCTTCGAAGGCCTTTCTTTCTGGAACGGAATCCCGCCCGCCGCAATCGGAGTGGCCATTGCCGCTTTCGGCATCACCGGGGTAGGGGGGGACGAGGTCATGGCCTACAACTATTGGCTGCTGGAGAAAGGTTATGCCGCCCGGACGGGCCCCCGCGAGGACACTCCGGAGTGGACGGCTCGGGCGAGAGGCTGGATCCGCATCATGTACTGGGACGCCTTCCTTTCCATGCTCGTTTACACCTTCATGACGGTCGCATTTTACCTTCTCGGGGCTGCGATTCTTCATGCGCAAGGGTTGAAACCCGAAGGGTATGACATGGTGCGGACCCTCTCCCGCATGTACACCGACTCCCTCGGGAGTTGGGCCGAGGTGGCGTTTTTGATCGGTTCCTTTTTTGTTCTTTTCTCGACCTTGTTCTCCGCCCTTGCCGCCTGGAGTCGCCTTTTTTCGGACGCATTCAGTTCTGTTGGTTGGATGAACTACCATGATCCGGTTTCGCGAGGCCGCATGATCGCGATCCTTTCTTTCTTCTTTCCAGCGCTCTGGGCAGTCCTCTTTTTCTTTTTCAAAGATCCCGTCTTTATGGTCCTGGCTGGGGGAGCGATCACGGCAGCGATTCTGATTCTCGTGGTGGTGGGGGCCGTCCACTTTCGGTATCGCCGCCTCCCGATTTCCCTCAAGCCAAGTCGGCTCTATGACGCCGGATTCTGGATCAGCGTGATCTCCATCGTGATGCTTGCAGTCCTCGCCGTGTGGAAAGCGGTTGAACAATTCCAGAGTCAGGTGAAGTAACGAACCCAGAAATTGGTTTCGTTTTTTACTCAGATTTCTAACTTGTTGAAGTTCTGGTAAATACAGCGAGCTGCTTCGAGTTTTTTCTTGTCGGATTCTTGCTTTGATTCGATCATAATTCACTATGATCAAAGAGTTTAAGGAATTCGCCTTCAAAGGAAACCTCGTCGATATGGCCGTTGGTATCATTATCGGGGGAGCGTTTGGAACCGTTGTCACCAGCCTGGTAAAAGACATTTTTATGCCCATCATCGGGAGGATTACTGGGGGCATTGACTTCAGTAATCGATACATCGTCCTTGCGGGGGATGTCGCAGAGGGAGCCACATTGGAAACCGCTTCGAAGGTACCCGGCGTGAATCTTCTCACCTACGGAAGCTTTATCACTGCGTTCATCAGCTTCCTGATTCTCGCTTTTGTGCTCTTCCTAGTGATCAATAAATTCATGGGAGCCCTCAAAAAAGAAGAGGCTGTTCCTGTCAAAGAATCAAAGCTCAGCGACGAAGTTGTCCTTCTCACTGAGATCCGCGATTTGCTGGGCAAACAGAAGGGGTGATCAAATTTGAGAATTTTATAAAATTTAATATTTTTTCTTGCGAAAGAGGTTGACGGTTCTTTCTGTATCGCCTAAACTCAAAAAGTTGTTTTTAAGGGTTGTTGTTGACCCAAGTTTCATTGGTTGTTGTTGTGGACGTGTTTTCGGACACCTTACAAAAGAAGAGCCTCTCCGACGAGTCGGAGGGGCTTTTTTTGTGGCTCTTTCCAAAGGTGCCGGTAACTTCCGCCGTTTTCCCTTTTTCAATCTCCACCCTACTTTTCCGTGACAAGCCCTCTCGTGATTGCTGATCGAACCTTCCATTCCCGGCTGTTGCTTGGGACGGGCAAATTTTCGTCGAACGAGGTGATGCGGGATTCACTGGAGGCATCTGGCACGCAAATCGTGACCGTGGCCTTGCGGCGGGCCGATCTCAGCGGAGAGAAGGACCCCTACGCCAACATTTTGGAATTCATCGATCCGAAGAAATATCTCCTCCTGCCGAATACGTCGGGAGCGATGAACGCGGAGGAAGCCGTTCGACTTGCCCGCCTCGCGGCTTCGGCGGGGCTTCCGATGTGGGTCAAGCTGGAGATTCACCCGGATCCGACCTACCTGTTGCCCGATCCCATCGAGACGCTCAAGGCGGCCGAAATTCTGGTGAAAGAAGGGTTCGTCGTGCTTCCCTATATTAATGCCGATCCGGTCCTCGCGAAGCGACTTCAGGACGTCGGTACCGCGACGGTGATGCCCTTGGGTTCTCCCATCGGATCGAATCAAGGGATTGAGTCCAGGCGGCAGATCGAGATCATCATCGCCCAGGCGACCGTGCCGGTGGTCGTGGATGCCGGGATCGGTCGCCCCAGTCACGCCGCCGAGGCGCTTGAGATGGGGGCCGATGCCGTGCTCGTGAATACCGCCATAGCGATCGCAGGGAATCCACCAGCGGTAGCGTCCGCGTTCCGTATGGCGGTGGAGGCTGGCCGCATTGCGTTTGAATCGGGGGGGATCCCCGAAGTATCGACTGCTGCATCAGCGAGCAGCCCCCTCACCGGATTTCTCTTTTCCGGAGGAGAAAGCTGATTCCCTTTTCTCTATGAAACAGCAAAACCACCCGGACGCCGCGTCCGTAGACATCATTCTGCCATTGGATCTTTCCGAAGATGAAACGGCTAGAAAAAAAGCCGTGGGGAGAAAGCTGAAAATTCATCCCGCGAGGATTCAGGAACTTCGCCTTAAAAAACATTCCATTGATGCCCGCAAGAAAGACATCAAAGTGCAACTCCGCTTCGAAGTCGGGATCGACGGGCCTCTTCCAGCGGCCGAGCCGATCCGTCTCGATCTACCGGCAGTGGGGACTGCGGAAAAGACGGTCATCATCGTCGGGAGCGGTCCTGCGGGACTTTTTGCCGCACTCACTGCAATTGGGAAAGGATGGCGTCCGATTGTCCTGGAGCGGGGGAAGGACGTCTCGGCACGCCGCTTCGATCTAGCCCCTCTCTTGCGACATGGTACGGTTGTGGAGGATTCGAACTATTGTTTTGGCGAGGGTGGTGCCGGTACCTTTTCGGACGGGAAGCTTTACACCCGTGCGACCAAGCGCGGTCCCGTGAGCAAGGTTTACGAGATCCTCGTCGCGCACGGCGCTCCCGAGCAGATCCTCGTCGACGCCCATCCGCACATTGGGTCCAATCTCCTTCCGAATGTCGTCAAAGCGATGCGGGAGAGCATCCTTTCCGCCGGAGGCGAAGTTCGATTTGGAGCGAAAGTAACGGATTTCCTGCTCGATGCCGGTGCGATTCGCGGGGTGATGGTGAATGGCTCCGAGGAGATCATCGCTCACGCTGTCATCTTGGCGACTGGCCACTCCGCACGGGACATTTATCGAATGCTCGTAGCACACCAGATTCGGCTGGAACAAAAACCGTTTGCCGTCGGGGTCAGGATCGAACATCCGCAGCCGCTCATCGACAGTCTCCAATACCACTACGATCGCGGTTTGGAACGTCCCGAGCTTCTTCCGGCCGCCAGTTATGTGCTCGCGACAAAAGTGCGGGATCGGGGAGTTCACTCCTTTTGCATGTGCCCCGGAGGATTCATCGTCCCGGCGGCGACCGAAAATGACGAAGTCGTCGTCAATGGCATGAGCCTCTCGAAGCGGGACTCGCCCTTTGCCAATAGCGGCATGGTCGTGACGGTGGAGCCGGAAGATACCCAGGAATTTGAAGAAGAACACGGCCTTCTTGCCGGAGTCGCCTTCCAGAAGCATCTCGAACAGCTCGCGAAAACGGCTGGGGGCGGTGGACAGGTCGCGCCGGGGCAGCGGGCCCTCGACTTCTTCCTGCGACGCGATTCCACCGAGATGCTTCCGACCAGTTACAAACCGGGGCTCAATCCCGCGCGACTCGATGAGTTGCTGCCGGCCTTCATCGTCTCGCGGATGCGAGAAGGGCTGAAAATGTTCGGGAAACGAATGCCCGGATATCTTGGCGAAGAAGCCAACCTGATCGGATTTGAGACCCGCACCAGTTCCCCCGTGCGCATCCCCCGGGATCCCGAGACCTTGCAGCATCCGGACGTGCGCGCGCTCTACCCCTGCGGTGAAGGGGCCGGGTTTGCGGGCGGCATCGTCAGTGCCGCCCTCGACGGAGTGCGATGTGCCGAGGCACTCGTCTGACCGTCACGCCCGAGCCTCGCGGGGGAGATCCGGGTCGGAAATGTGGGCCCAGGTATGAACGTGGGGCGCACCGCGGAAATACCAGACCATGTGCGGGCCCTCGAGACGCCAGTTGTCCCAGATTCCGTCATTTCCGAGATCTCCTTCTTTGTAAAAGCTGAGACGGAGTTCATCGAACCCGGCTTTTTCGATCAGCTTCATTGATTCGACCCGATCCACTTCCCGGAAGGGCATCAGGAGATCATTCAAAACGCCACGCACCGCGCCCTTCTGGTCGGCCGTCATCTCAGAGACTGCCAGCCCGGGAAGATCGCCCGCCTGGCGCTTCAGCTGAATCGTCACCGCATTGTCCGCCGGTTCCTTTTCCAGCAATGCCACCTCGCGCTGCTTGCCGTCGAGCATCGCAAAAACCTTGTTGGCGCTTTGGGCCTGATACCAGTAGGCATTGCCCTTGTGCTCGGCGCTTTCATCAAAGCCCTCCGCCGCATGACCATAAAAAATGGGACCTCCAAAAGCCTTGCCCGCGACCGCATTCCCGTCCGCGCGGCGAGTGCAGTGACGACCCGTGAGCACGAATTCCGACTGCGCACTTCCCGGTTCCCCGAAGATCGCGATCGAGGAATCTCCGAATCCCTTTTTCCCACTGTCGTGTTCGACCTGAGCTATCACCTTGTCCCGATACTCGGACGAGTGGAGCTTTAGAAAAATCTCGCGAACCATCGCGTTCTGGTCGGCGGTGAGGAAACTGCCGATGCGCTGCTCCGTGATGTGCCAATTGTTCGATATCTTTGACCGCAGCGGATCATCAAAACCAAAGACCAGCGCCGCGCGTTGTTCCGCCGTGAGACTGTCAAAGAGCGTTTTGACCAGCGTTTCGGACGTGACCGGCTCCTCTGCGAAGGCATTCACTCCCGGCAGCGCAGAGAGGGCGGCAGTGGATAAAAGCGAGCGGTGCAGGAAGGCGCGGCGATTGATCATGGTATTGTTTGAGTAGGGGATTAGTCGGTGAGTTCGTCGAGAAAAGTCGTGAGATCAATGAGGTCCGCTACCGTGAGCACCTCCGTGAACTGAGGCATCGGGGAATTTTCGGCTTTGAAGTGGTCGCCGAGCCGTATCATCGCGATCTTGTAATCCTCCGAGACGAGGTGATTCGGATTCATGACCGATTTTGCGTAGTCGTCCCTCGTCCAGTTCGCGTGCAGATCGCCGCCGAGTTCGATGACGAGCCGAGGTTCCAACTCCACCGCCGGCAGTTTTGTTGCCCCGGCGGAATGGCACTGGTAACAGCCCTTTTCGACAAAAAGAGACTTGCCCTTAGTGGCAGTGCCCGGTGGGATCACCGTCCCCTTCTCGGTCGTATTTTGCGACTGCAAGAGAGAGAAAGAGCCTCCGAGGAGGAGCGTCAAAAGAAAGGCCGGGAGAAGTTTCTTCATATCCGAACACTACGGGGGATTGCCTCACTCGTAAATGCAGAACTCTCCGCATTTCCGGAGCGGCCTGAGAGAGCTGTCCGGTTTTCAATTGGGTAGGGCGAATCGTCCCGGTGAACCGATTGCGCTGACTTACCACAGGAACCCTACCTCGGAGAATTGGCTGAGATTTGGATGCGTAATGGACAGCACCATCCCCGTCTGGGATCGGTTTTGTCTCCAGCAGATTCAGGGAGGCCAGCAGATTCAGGCAAATCAAAAATCGGTTGGCCTCCCTGAATCTGCTGGAGAATTCAAACTCTCCTGTCCTAGCATACGTCGATCCCGGCGATTGGGCATCCCATTACCCCGTCAGGAAACGCGTCGCGAGAAGGGAGGAACGACCACCGTCAACCCCGCACATGCCGGGTGGTGTGGGGGGAGCGGGTTCAATCCCTGCGAACGCGGTTAGGCGCACCTACCGCCTTGCGGTGCGGCGAATTGTCGCCTTCGAATCTTTGCGACTCATCGTCACGGTTCCGCCTTTTGCATCTTCGTCGAGTTTCAGCACGCCGCCTTGCTCCTTGGGTCGTGAGGGATGCCAGAAATTGATCAGGTCCGGCGCCGCGCGTTCCCATCTCCAGGTTTCATCGGCGACCTGACCCAGCCCCACCCAGACTGCGGCGTGGTCTTCCCCAAACTCCACCCAGATTTCGTCCTTCCCGTTGGGGTGAGTGAAGTAAACGGATTTGCCAATCAGTAGATCCTTCTCCGGCGTTGTGCCGGGAGGAGACACTTTTCCGCCGGATGCATCGGCAATTTTCGTGATTTCGGCTTTCAGTTCCTCAATCCTCGTTGAGAGCCTTTTGACGTCCTCGAGGTTTCTCGCCTGGCTCGCGGTCTCCAGTTCCTTCGCGTATTGGGCGATGTATTTCTCGTTCAACTGCGTCAGACTGCGGGCCCGATCTTGTTGATACTGGTCTTCGAACAGATCGAGGCGGTTCTTCATTTGTGCCTGCGTCAACGATGCAGTCAGCAGAATGAGGAGTGCGAACAGTGGAGTGCTTTGCTTCATGAAGTGGATTTATGGTCAGGATTTTAAACGCTAGAATATTATGAGTGATTTAAATTCTCTGCCGAACCGTATTTATTCGTATGATCTCCCGCAGTGACATCCACCAGGAGACCGAAGTCCAAGAGTGCGGGAAAACCCCCGGCCTGACAAGGAATATTACCCGAAACCGCGTATCTCAGGCAGCGGAAGGCGGGGGGGATTCGGACGAACTGCCATTGCTGACGTCACGGCTTCCGGAGCCCGATTTTGGCGTGTTGAGGACTTGAGAATCGGAGCGCAGCGGAGAGGGACGGAACGAAGTGAAGTCAACCGGAGTCAAACCACTGTCCGCAGGACAGCCCGAAGGGACAGCCCGAAGGGACAGCCCGAAGGGTGGAGCGCAGCGACATCAACCCCGCATGCCGGGTGGTGTGGGGGGAGCGGGTTCAATCCCTGCTCCTACCCGATTTTGCGGTCATCGTAGGCTCGGAATGCCATTCATGAGGAATGTCGCGCATGAGTAAGGCGTGGTCGAACTGGATGCTGCCATGCGGAAAAAGTGAACGATCATCGAAGTAAACAGACCGAACGTAATTGACCATTAGAGGCGATACCAGCCAGTCCGTGACCTCAAGCAATAGGCCGTCCAGTATGCAAGAATCGGGGCGAGAGGAATACCCGACGCATCCGCTCTCGAAGAATTCAGATGATTCTTGAAGTGTGCTGAAGATAGAATCTTCCGGAAAGTCTTTGGTTTCGCTTAGGTCAAGATCTACCAGAGGAACGTCAGACTCGTCGGCGTCCACCCGGATTGAAATTCGCCCATCATGATCACTTACCGTGAAACGCGAAAGATGGTGGACACCGGGGAAAATTCGCCCGCCCGCCAAAGCATTGAGTCGTGAATCGGTATCACGCCGAGGGACGAATACTCCTTCGCGAACCCCGCAACCCGCGTCATTCCATTGGACCGCAATTCGATGAGCAGAGTTCTCACTCGATATGCCTACTATCCTCGAAATCCCTTTAGGGCGGATCTCCTCCAATCGGATGAGGCAAATTCCCGCGATTGCATACCCGTCGACCAGTTTCGGGCGGAAGTTTTCGGGGAGGAGCTTCCTAACCACCTCCGGCGCAACTCGATAGTTGAGCAAGATACGCCGCCGGATGATTCCTGTGATTGCGGGTATCTTCATTTCTTCAGCACGCCGTATAAATAGTCCACCCCACTTCCCCCCGCCTACTCTTCACCGATCGGCTTTGCCGGTTCGGTGCATCGCAGGCGCGGTGTCGGCGGTGGCTCGGAGAGGATTTTACGATGCCGGGGGGAAATCCGTCAAGCCTCATCCGTTCTCAGAGGATCTCAAACACAGCCCGCATAAGATTCAGTTTGCTCCGCAACTCGGAGCTATCCGTGCCATGCACGATCCCTTTGGTTGCTCCATTACAGGTCGGGATCGACCATTGCTCGGGTTGGCGGCATCCTTTTCTGCTCGATCCCTATTTGAAGTCTTCAGCAAGCGAAGCGGGATCTCGCCTCATGTCGAGAACGCGGAGCACGAGGACTTGATCAACGCCGTCGAAATCATAATAAACAGCGTAGGGGAAACGTTTCGAGAGGAGTCGATAGTATCCGTAAACGACACGATGAATTCCTGGGAAAAGGTTTAGGGATTCAATGTCAGAGAAAAGAGAATCCAAAAAGTAATCGCCCAACCCTTCCTGCTGTTCGTCGTAAAACTGCCAGCCACAACGAAGATCTTCCAGTGCAGACGGAAGGATACTGAGCTTCATCGGCGGTCACGCTGGAGAATTGCTCTCGCCTCAGCGAAGTCGATCGGGACCTCTTCTCCATTGGCAAATCGCTCTGCGGTAGCTTCCAATTCCGTCTTGTGCCAGGAAGGCGATTCGATCTCATTCGAGGATGCGGTGAGATCTGCCCATAGAAGCTCCATCATCCTAAGCTTCTCGTCTCTAGGGAGTGCCTTTATCTCTTCCGCAGTAACCATCAGAGACTATTAATTCAAAAAACTGATGAATTCAAGGCGCTCCAATGGAATCTTATCGCCCGGGCTCAGATCTTCGAGGCACCATTCGAGGTGTGGTATGCGAGCATAGCAAGTAGGGACACCGGTTGCCAGGTGCCCCCTTACAGATCACGGCGTGTGGGTTCGCCGACGCGGTGATCCGCGTGGACGGAAGACAGCAGAGGATCGAACCGGCTCGGCGGGGACGCCTCGCCCTACCTGGAGAAACCGGGTCGAAAGGGGGAAGACGTTCATACGCGGGCAAGCCACCGAGTGTTCCCACCGAGCCAAAAAGGCAGGAAATCGGGAAGAGATCACATTCGCTTTGCCTTGTTTCCGGTGAAACAGCGGGAAAGGATCATTTGTCTGTCCCGGCGAACTGTCGCGCCGGTCGGATGAAACGTGAGGGACAAGAGTGTCCCTCCTCCTTGTACTTCCGACACCAAGGAGGGGCGACACTCCTGTCGCCCTCGGTTCCTGGAACGGATGGGAACCGCC
>JAGPCC010000075.1 GCA_018058245.1 Verrucomicrobiales bacterium | reverse complement strand
GAACTGAGGCACGGGGACGCCAACGGCATGACGTTCGTGGATCTCGTCTTTCCTGCCTTCTTGTTCATCGTCGGCATGTCCATTCCGTTCGCGCTCGGCTCACGTATGGACAAAGGCGAGCGCACTTGGAAGACGCTGCTGCATGTCCTGCAACGAACGGCATCACTGTTGTTCATCGGCGTGCTGATGGTGAATGAAGCACCCGATGGGGCAAGGCTCGGCTGGTCGCCTGCGCTGTGGGTAGTGCTGATGTTCGTCTCCGCCATCTTTGCGTTCGGCTCTATCAAATGGATGCGGTTGATCGGACTCCTGGCGCTCTTGTGGCTTGCCTACATTTGGGTTGGTCCTCAGGGTGAAAAGATACTGACGCTTTCACCCTTCCATCTGAGTGCGCAGTGGTGGGGCATCCTGGGTCTCATCGGTTGGGACTACCTGGTAGGCTCCACCGTGTTCCTTGTCTTCAAAGGCCACCGCACCGCGCTTCTTGGGAGCATGGTGATACTGCTGGGTCTGTTTGCCGCAGATCATGCTGGTGCCTTCGATGACTGCTGGCTGACGAAGATCGTCGGCATCGGCGACACTCTCGGTGCCCAAGGAGCCATCACCGTCGGTGGTGTGCTACTTGCCTCTATCCTCAAAGCCCCTGAAATGGGCAACGTCGTGGCGCGAGTTCGGTTCACTCTACTCTTCATCATAGCCACCTCCGCCGGAGCGCTGCTCTTGCAGGGTGCCTACGGCATCAACAAAAACGCAGCGACACCCAGCTATTGCCTCTGGGCTTGCGCAGTGACGGCCACTCTCTGGCTAATGCTCTATCTCCTCACCGATGTTCGGCGGGTTGCCGCCATAGCCATACCACTATCCATCGCAGGGCAGAATGTGTTGCTCGCCTACTTTCTGTCCGAAGCACTGCCCTTTGCACTCGAGGTCATCCGTCTGGATAAATGGTATCACGCGCTCGGGCAGACGAATCTCGCCAGTGCTGTGACACGTTCCGCTACCTGTGGCATCGTGCTTTTGGCTATGACTACTGGCTTGAATCGGATCGGATTCCGTCTGCGACTTTGATGCCGTTGTTCAGCGAAGCTGCTCCTGCAACGCCTGTGATTACGGTTTGCGCACCCACATCCGCATCGCCCGCGTCGTGCGGCACAGATGTGACCCCATGCGCCACGCCAACAACCAGCGGAATGTTTTTCCAGGGCGTTGGGGCCTTGTGCTGCTTTTGACTGTGCCTGCACCCATCTGGCTCAAGACAGCGAGGCTTTCTGTGCCAAGCTCCGGGGCGTGAAACTTCTCCTTGCCACAATCTTCCTCGCTGCCACAGCCCACAGCGCTGAGCCCGACACCAAGACGCTGCGTGTTTTCATCTTCGCGGGCCAATCGAACATGGTCGGCACTCACTCGAGGGTGAAGGACATCCATCGAACCCCCTCCGACCCCGGGCCTTCGGTTGGAAGGGAGCCGATGGGTTGAAAAAGGAAATTCCTAGCAACTGCGCTCGAACGACCGCTGGGTGCGGGTCAACCGAACCAACGAGGTCCATGAACATCTGGAATCCCTTCAGCTCCTCCAGCCTTGCATGTGCTCCAACTGGATCGGCGGCTGCAATTGTGTCCAATGTCTCCTTCGGCAGGCTCCGAATCTCGTTTGCGATCTGGGAAGCCAGATGATTGCTCTGTGGTGGAGTGATCCCGAACTGGTCGCGAAGAAACGGCGCAAACGAGCGCATTTGCTCATCAATGTAAGACCAGTGCATTGTGATAATTTCTCAGCGAACAGTATAAATAGTCCTCACCGCTATTTCTCCGCCTGCTGTTCACCGACCGGCTTTGCCGGTTCGGTGGAACGCAGGCGCGGTGTGGGCGGTGGGTCGGAGAAGATTTTACGGTGCCGGGTGGAAATCGGTCAAGCCTCATTCTCTTCGGGGGGAGAATTTTCTGAATTTCCCCGCGAAGGTTTGGAGTTTGATAGAGCAGGAAAGAGCACCAAAGATGTCGGTCTTCCCTGCACTGCGGGATTTGCCCTGAAATCGCGGGCGGAAATCCATCGAAATCTATCGAAATCTATCGGAAATCCATCGGGAACAGGTTCGCGATTCCTGCGGTCTCAAATTCAAATCGCTCCAAATTCACTTCGCTTTAAAACCGTATGCTACTCTATCACAGGCACATACCGAGGAGGAATCGGTTTTCTTTTCCCCATTTACAAGCGCCACCTTCTGACGAAGTCGGCTACTCTGCTGGCAGCCACCTTCTTCCTAGGAGTTCGGTGCTGGTGGGGGGCTCTCAGTGCGGTTTTCGTTTGGTGGCTCATTCTTGATCCACCAAAGAGGGTTCAGTCCGTGACCGAACCCTGTCCGCTACTCTCCGCGCAGCTCGGTAAGCATCTTTGCCTTCCGCTGGATCTCCTCGGGCGAGGGGAGGGAGGCGAGATCGAGCTCGGCGAGCACTTCGGCGGGGATGAGGCCTGACTGCTGCAATTTGGTGAGGCAGCGCTTGCGTTCATCGAGTGCTTTGTCGGGGCTGCGCTCTTTGGAAAATCGGGATTTGGCCTTGTCACTGCGCGTCCGGAGACTGGAGTAGATGTCCCCTCCGAGGAGCGAGGTGATGTCTACCTTCATGCTCTCCCGGGCGATGTCCTCTTGCTTCACCGCTTCTCCGTTGATCGGGCCGGAACTGTATTTGGGAAACATGATCGCCACTTCCGGACAGACTCGGGAGCAGGCCGGGCAATTGGTTTTGCAATTGTCATTGTTCTGCACCTGGATCTGCTTTTCCGCATCAACGCCGTAGACGTCAAAAAGACAGAAACTGAGGCACTGCATGCAATTCGTACAGCGATCGTAATCGATCACGGGGAACCAGGGTTTCCAGGCTCCGACTCCGCCGGGTTGATTCAAACCGACGCTCAACTCGTCGCGCACGCTTGCGACGAGTTGAAGGATGTCTGCACTCGACATTCCGCTGGTGTTCCGGGTGGCGATGACTACTGAACTGTTCGGATCAAATACCACTGGGGTGGTCTCGGTAAACTGTGCGAGAACAATTACGGGATGCTGCGGAGAAGCACTCATGCGGGAATCTGGCCCGGGATTGGCGGTGACCCGCAGGACGGAGTATCCCTGATCCAGCAGCGTAGCGGTCACGGTCATGCGATCCGAATTGCTCCAGGTTTCGGCACCGATGCCTTCGTAGACGATGACCTGGACGGGACTAATTTCGTTTTTCATTTGTCTTCGAGGAGGGTGTCACAGATCGCCTCGGCACTGGTGTCGCGCATGTTGAGGACTTCGATATTATTTTCCTCCGGAAAGGGGACTCCGGCGTGATGAAAGAGCCATTTCACGGCTCTCGGATAACAGGCGATGATGCGAACGGGTTCGCCGGACCCGATGAGATCCTTTAGCCGCTCGTCTTTCCGGGCCGCCATCTCGCAGAGATCGGAGACACATTCGAAATTCACTCCGGACTCACAAAGTCGCTCAAGGACTGCTTCTTTTGTCGCGGCAGGGACGGCTTGAGCAAAGGCGCAACGGCAATAGAGGATTCTGGCAGGCGTTTCGCTCACAGATCGGAAGGGGTAAAAGGGTGTCAGGGATACGGTTGTGTCGAAAGGACTCGGATTCAAACGCATTATCGCGTCATAAGCTGCCCTCTATCCTCTAATTTTCGAGGAAAACAGGGGAATTTTGGGTTTCAAAGCGCTTTATATTCGTTACACTGAAAACAACGTGCCTACTTTTCCTTCCATTTCTCGGTTCTTTTGCACCTTTTTGGTCCTCACTACGACCATTCTCTTGGTGATGCCGTCGCGAAGTCAGGAGTCTGGCGGGGGAAAACCAATCAAAGTTTCGGAAATCCCGGAGCGTTTTTTCCAAGTGCAAGACAGCATGGGATTCTTCTGGCAGGCCTTTGGAAATGGTGCGCTCCTCTCTGGCGAAGCACAGTATCTGCAATCCGGACTCAATCTCCTCATCAACGGCGAAGCGTTTGCCCCCAAGGAAGCCCTCGTCCGGGAACCTGGTGGTGCCGGGGATCGGATCGATTTGAAACTGAGCGGAACGCGGGATTCCCTTTCCGTGAATCGCGACCTCTGGTTCGATACAAAACGATCCGGGGTGCGGGTTCTCGACACGTTTAAGAACACTTCCGGAACCGCTCTGACTCTCTCGGTTTCCCTACGGACGACGTATCCTTTTGCCTGGCAGAGCCTCCACGGGACCGGGGGCGCTCTTCTCTCGAATGAACCGCTCCTCGCCCTGGGAGCGGGGGATTCCAGCCTGGAAGTCCACTTCAGCCCGCTCGAAGGCCGGTATGACACTCTTCTCCTCCTCGGGAATGAAAAATCGCAGGAGCGTCCAGAGCTCAAGACTTCGTCGAATCTCCGGGAACTGACTCTTACTTACAAACTCGCGATCCCAGCTGGTGAAACTCGCAGTCTTCTCCATTGGATCCTGCAACGCAATCTCCCCGATGTAACGGAGGATGTCTCTGCCTTTTTGCCATTTCTCCAGAGGGATCAATTGGTCGATCCCGGGGTCGAAGCGGCCCTCGCAAAGTCGATCGTCAACTTCTCTGCCTCCGCATTTCCCGGCGAAGTCGCTGCGCCGGGACAGTTACGAAATCTCATCGCATTAAATCTGCTGACCGATCAGATCGGCCTGCATCGCAGGGCGGAGGATATCCTCTGGATCAGCAGGGCCAATCAACTTTCCGGCACGATCTCACGGGAGGGAGAACTCACCATCGAGACCGCCTATGTGGGGGTGCAAAAAGTACCGCTCGCCCGTGTCGCAGCGATCCAAGGAGGGGGCAGTTCGGGAAGGGGGGATCTCGTCTATCTCCGGGATGGGCGGGTGTTTGCCGGGACGATTCAGGAAGGTAGTATCCGCTGGAAAGCGGGAGCAGGATCGGGGCCAGAGCTTCCCGAAGATCTTCCCGTGACGAACTTGCATCTACTGCTCTTTGCAACCGAGTCCGGGGATGGAACCCCACCGCCGAAAACGACTCATTTTCTCCAACTAGTAAACGGAAGTGTTCTCGCGATCGCTCCCTCGGCAAGTGAGGATGTCACTTGGCTCACTGCTTGGGGTGGAGAGGCCTGGCCTTGGAGCGACTTGGTCGAAACCCTGCGAGTCAACCGTCCCGGCCCGGTCTTGCGGCTCCGGCATCGGGATGGTTCAGAGATTGCGGCTTTTTCGAGGGAATCAAACCTGAGTCTGACCAAAGCGGACGGCGGGAAGTTGGAAGTCCCGGGAACGATGGTGGATCGCGTCTGGAGTAGTGGTGCCTCCCTCCTCTCGATCACCGACCGCGAAGAGGAGTTGTTGGAATTCGCCGAAGTTCCCGCCGGGAGAGGTCCCGCCCAGGGGTTTCTGCTCCGGGACAACCAGTTTCTGGAGGGTTCATTGCTCGATGCGACTTTGAGCCTTCACGCCGAAGGCGGACATCTCACTCTCAATACCGGTGACATTACCGAAATGAATCGTTCGATCGAACCGGGAAAAGGAGCGGAAGTGATCGTAGTGCTTACGAACGGAGAAAAAGTCAGCGGTCGGATCGAAGAAGATTATCTGAAAATCAAACGCTCCCAGAACGTGATCGAGATCCCAGTCGGTCAATTTTGCGCCTACCGGAGGCCGAAGCAACCATGAAGCGTTTTCTATGTATCCTCGTCCTCGGCAGCGCCATGCTCCTCTCTTCGGAAGCATTCGCACAGGGCGTTCCAGTCGCCGGGTTTCGCGGCAGTGAGGTGCTGGTCCCTGCCGCTTTTGGAATCCGTACCGATTCTGCGGGCAACTCGTGGAGTATCGAGGCTGACGGGAATATCGGACGGATCGGGAATTCTCTGGTAAATAGCGGTCACGCGCTGCTTGTCAACGAGGAGGCATTTACCGGATTTCAGCCAATGATGAGCTCTGATGGGAGCGAGTTTGTCTTTCAGTCGATCCCGTTTCAGGGGCTACCGGGCCTGCAAATGCAGCGCCGGGTTCGGGTCCTTGGGAAATCCGGTGGCTTGCGGTATGCGGAGATGTTTTACAACGGATCGACGGAGGAGATGAACCTGACGATTGCTCTCTCGACGAATTTTTCTGGAAATTACAAAACTTTCGTGAGCGACCGGGGACGAATCGAACCGGTGATCCTGGGGAAGGACGAAAGTGCGATCTTTGTTCTTCCGGGATCGTCGCAGTCCAGTAAGGCGTTCCTGTTCACCCTAGGGCAAAGCGGAAATACGATGAAACCGACCATTTCGGCACAGAATCGATACGGGCTGACTTACCGTTATCAACTTCGGCTTCGACCTCAAGAGACCGGGGTCATTGTCCATCATGTCACACAGGTGGTGATTCCCCAGAGTTTTGACAGAATTAGTCTGCTGGCGCTTTCTCGCCCGCACTCTTTTCGCGAGATCGAGAACTCCTTTGACTCGGATTGGAAAAATTACATTGTGAATGGGAACACCGACGTTTCGGGAACCATGAGTAGCTCTCTTGTCGCAGGAGGAATTGATGCCTTGGCTGTCTCTCCTGGGGCGATTGATGTCCTTGCCAGCGGCGAACAGACCCGACTCTCGGGAAAGGCCGCCGGAGATCCTTTACAGCTCACTGGGAAATACGGCGAAACGGAGATTCCTCTCGAAAAGCTCGCCGCCGTCACGGGCAGTGCCGGGGATCCAAATCGTGTTCCCCGTCTCTTCCTTCGCGACGGTCAGATCTTCAGCGGAGCGATCGCTCCGGGCAATTTTGACTTTGTCCAGAGTAGCGGAGCGAGACTGCCACTCGATCCCTCCACCCTCGATCAACTGGTGATGGCAAAAACCGAAGAGGGGACAAATTGGACGGACGAGTCGCTTGCGCTCATCGAGACCTACGGAGGAGATCGCATCGCGGTCCGCGATCCCAGTGCGCTTACGTTTTCGTTTGTCACTGCGTGGGGCGCACTGCCGATTACCTTGGAGAATCTCTCCTGGTTGAAACCTACCGAAAACGGTCGCCCCGGTCATGAGGTTCACCTAAAAGACGGGTCGAAGATCTTTGGTTACTTTGAACCCGCTGAAATCAGCGTCGGAAAGACTGACATTGGTGAGCTATCTGTGAAGGTAAGTCAGATACGGTCTTTATTTACATCACTTGGAGTAGATCATGAAAATCGAAAACCGCTTCCGAAGGAAACCGTGATCCGCCTGACGGGAGGGCAGGAATTAGTGGCTTCGCTGACGAATACCACATTGGCAATTTCCAGCGGCGGGAGCCAACTGGAGACCGCTGTGAACGAAATCCGTTCGCTCCGGCGTAAGGCAGTGGATGAGACTTTCCTGCCGGGAGGTGCCGGTGAGTTCGAGCTGGAGCGATGGGACGGAGGAACGATTCGTGGGGTTCTCGATCTGGATGTCCTTTCCGTTTCCATCGCAGGGCGAATCTGGCAGATTCCGGTACGGGATATCGAGCACATAGAGACAGCTTCACCCACCGTCACTCTGGAAGTGCAACAGAAAATTGAACAATTGATCCAGAGCCTCGCCGCCGATGATTGGAGTGTTCGGGAGACTGCGACACGAGATTTGGGGGCGCTCGGTTACCTTGCCCATCCGATCCTGCGACGGGAATTGGAAGTCGTGAAAGATCCGGAAGTGGGTCGGCGCATCGAGAGAGTGCTCTCGTATATGAACTAATACTCGAGGTGTTATTTTGGAAATCGAAAACCTACGTTCTGAGTGCCTTGCTGCTGCGACCCAGATAAAACTGCGCTTCGCACAGGCTCGCTTTGCTGCAGGAGTTCGTTGCAGTGCGGTGCCTGTGGCGGGGTTGATTTTATTGACCGTTTTGTTTCTCCGACTCGCGAAGAGCTGGCGTGCCGACGAGTGGATCGTAGCGATCGGGATCCTCGTAGCTTGGTTTTTGGTTCTCATTTCTCTTACCATCGTCGGACTCCCGAAGACGCAGAATCTGCTGCGCTTGCTCGATCAAGTCGGTTCGTGGAAGGATCGTTTTTCCTCTGCCTGGGAGTTTCTCAACGTTCCTTTTCTGAACGAGGCAAAGACGTTGCACCTCGATCGGTCCCGCACTCTGCTGCCGGGAGCGGTCGACGCGTTTCGATCAACTTATAAAATCCCACGGACTCGCGGGGTTCTCATCGCGGTCATCGCGGCGCTCGCATTCGCCTTTGCCCCGTGGTTCCGGATGCCGCTCGATTCGCGGGATCTCGAATTGACCGAGGGGATGAAAGACGCGGCGGCACTCCAGGCAGAGGCTCTTCTCCGAGAGACCGCAAGGATCGATACCCCGGACAATCTGAGCAAAGAAGAACTAGAGGAGCTCGAAGCACTGCGAGAACAGGTCGAAGAGGTAGCCGAGAAACTGGCGGACGCGGACGGTCTCACCGCTGGCGAGATGCTGGAATCACTCGAAGCCCAGGCCCGAGCCGCAGAAAAACTTTCGGAAAAACTCGGTCTCTTCTCGAATGCATGGGCGTCCGAAGCCATGCTGGCGGAGATGAGCCAGCACCCAGATACGGCGGATTTAAGCCTGACGATTCGAGACAAGGCAGCCAGAGAAGCTGCCCAGGAAGCTACGGCATTGCAAAAGCGCCTTTTGGAGCCCACGATTGCAAGCGATGCGATCGAGCGAATGACGCGTGCGCTGGAATCGATCATGCAGGCAGCAGCAGAGGAAGACCTCGCGCTTCCCGTCGGAGAACGATTCGGGAACGCATCACGAAAAATGATCGAGACACAACCGGTCCAAGCAGCACGGGAGTTTGAAGAACTTGCCAAACACTTCCGGGAAGTAGCCGGGAGGGAAGCCTCCCAGAAGAAGCTGCAAGCGCTCGCGGAAGCGCTCCGCGAAGCGGGCAGTGAAATCAGTGGCAGTGAACTTGCAAAAATGGAGAATCTCGCAAAGACCGCGACGGACGGTCAGAAGGCTCCCGAGGGATTGCAGCCGCTCTCGAGTGGTGCTCCTCAGAATCTGAGTGAAGCAGGGGCGAACCCGGCACCTGCGGAGGGAGCACAGAAGGGAATACCACCCTCTACCGCCATGAGTATTCCCGGTGCAGAGCAGGTCTCTTCCGGAAAAAAAGTTTCTCAACCGGGAACTGCGCCCGGCGAGGGGGAGAACGGTAGCAAGGATGGCGCGAAAGACGGCAAAGGGGAACAGAGTTTTTCCGCACCCGTTCCAGGCGAAGCATCTCCAGATGGAAAGTCCGGCTCCGGTCTCGGTATGAGCGATACGGCAAAGGACGGGGATGGTGAAGGCGGGAAACTGAGCGCGCCGATCCCGGGTATGGAACCGGGGGAAAGTTCTCCAGAACCGGGTTCTTCGGGAGCAGGGATGAGTCTCGGGAGTGGTCAGTCCTCCCAGTCGGGACAGGGCGGGGATCAAGCCGGGACCGGAACCGCTGAGTTACAGGATCAAAAGTCTGAGGCACTGAACGCAACGGGAGAGTCAAAAGTGGTCGCGGAAGCGGGGCGGGACGGAGAATCGACGATGCGCAGTGTGGAGGGCGAAGCAAAACAGGAAGATGCGACACGAAGTCGCCAGGAGGTGATCGCGGACTTCATTGCGGTAGAGGAGCAGGCGCTCGACGATCAGGCGCTGCCGCTTTCTCGCCGTCAGCACGTGCTCCGCTATTTTTCTGCCATTCGGGAGCAATTTGAAAAGGCAGAGGCCGCCGAAAAGAAGTAGGGATTCGCGCCCATCCTACCGGTTGCTTTCAAGCCGTAGGCGACGATTGATTTGAAATTTTATGAGAAGCAGCAACGAATTTGGAGAAGACCTGGAGCGGTTTCGAGAAACCTTCCAGGCACTGAAGACTGAGATCCAAAAAGCGATCGTGGGATATGACGATCTGCTCACGGATACCCTCGTGGCCGTTTTTGCACGGGGACACGTCCTTTTGGAGGGAGTTCCCGGGCTTGGGAAAACGTTTCTTGTGCAAACGCTTTCCAAAGTGCTGGGGCTGACGCCAGGGAGGATCCAGTGTACTCCCGATCTCATGCCGGCTGATATCCTCGGGACTCACATCGTCAATGAAAATGACGAGGGGCGGCGGGTGATGCATTTTGAAAAGGGACCAGTTTTTGCCAATCTTATCCTCGTAGACGAAGTCAACCGAGCTACCCCGAAAACGCAGGCCGCTCTCTTAGAAGTCATGCAAGAGGGGGGTGTCACGGCCGGTGGAGAGACCATGCCTCTGCCAAAACCGTTTTTTGTCATGGCAACGCAGAATCCCATGGAGATGGAAGGGACCTATCCGCTTCCCGAGGCTCAGGCGGACCGATTTCTATTTAAACTACGCGTTCCCTTCCCTGATCGAGCCACGCTGATCGAGATTTCTCGGAGGACGTCTTCCTTTGACTTACCAGAACTCTCGCAAGTGATTTCCGGGGAAGAACTCATGGATTTCCAAAAAATCGTCGCCGAAGTCCCTGTGGCGGATCACGTAAACGAATTTGCAGCCCGGATCGTCCTCGCGACGCATCCCGGTGATGAAGGGGAAACGCCGGCCGTGGCTCGTTATGTGAGTTACGGGGCCAGTCCGCGGGGGATGCAGGCGCTCATCCGGGGAGCACGTATCCATTGCGTGCTCGACGGACGCACTGCCGTCTCACTCGATGACGTAAAACGGGTCGCCCTTCCAGCACTCCGGCATCGGGTCATTCTGAATTTTCAAGGAGAAGCGGAATCTCGGAACGTCGATATCCTGGTGCAGGAAGTCATTGATGCGGTCTCTGCAGAGGTAGCGGTGTGACGAGGATGGAACGAGCACGAAATAGGAGCATGAGCCGTCTGGTACAGGGTATCCTGTGCGTCGGTTTCCTATTTGCCTGTGCCGTATCCGCACAGGAGGGGGGAGAGGAGCAATTTCTGGCGACCTCTCTGCGTGAGAGAACTGCTCTGCACTACGATCCGCTCCTCGATAGCAGTCTCGACGCGCTCGTGGCGCTCTATCGCGGTGCCGACCGGGTTGATGAATTGATCGGACTCTACCGAAGTCACGTAGAGCAGTATCCGGAAGACGCCGGTGCAAAGACTGTGTTGATCCGGATTCTGAGGAAGGTGGATCGCTCCGGTGCCGAAGAATTGCTGGCGGCAAGCGCACCGCTTCATCCTGATTTTGCACCACTGCAATACGTCCTCTTTCGGTTTCTGGAGGAAAAAGGCGACCCGCGTGCGACGGAAGCACTCTCCCGGGCGATCGATCTGGAACCGAATTCTGCCAAACGAAAAGACTGGCTGGATCAGCTCCTTCAACTCTCGGAAGGGGAAGCAACGAGAGCGTTGGCAACGGCACAGTTTACAAAACTCCTCGCAGTACCCAATCAATCCGTCGTGTCACTCGTGAGTCTGGCGAATACGATGCAGCGATACCAATTCTGGGAACTCAGTGTCGCGGCGCTGAATCTTGCTACGGCAGCAAAACCAGAACCTGATTCAAAAGTGGAAATCGATCTCCTCCTGGGAAAGGCAAAAATACAGTTGGGAGAGAATTCCGAAGCGGGGCAGATCCTGGATGCTCTCTTAAAGCGACTTACCCCGAATCATTGGAGAAGGCGAGAGATCCTGAACTTGCGCATGAGCGCCTACAAAACCGACGAAGAGCGAAATGCGATGCTCGCAGCGTTCGAATCGGTTTTTCGCAAAAATCCTCGAATCGAATCGGCTGCCCTCGACTACACCGATCTACTCCTCGCCAGCGAGAAAAAGGAAGAAGCTCTCGCTGCCTTGCTTGTTGCCGCGCAAGTGCTTCCCAAATCCGTGACGATCGAGACGCGTCTCTTGGAGTTGTTCGAATCTTCCCCGAATCAAGCTGCCTTGACGACTTACCTGGAAGACCGACTGGAGCGCGAACCTGGGCGCATCGATCTGCGGTTCCTTCTTGTAAAAGCCAATTATGCCTTGGGAAAGGATGCGATCGCAGATCAGGATTTCAAAACCGTAGTCGCTGGAACCTCTCCGGAAGAGGCCTCCGTTCGGATTTTGGAATTGCAGCGCTATTTGCGCTCAATCAATCGTATCGATGCAGCGGCACCGTATCTGGAGGCTTATTTGCGCAATCATCCGACGCGTCTCGATGTCGCCAGCGAGCTTGCGGAAGTCTATCTTGCGACCAAAGAAGACGGGAAAATTGATGCTTTGGTACGGCAGATCAATGCAACTGATGCAGATCTCGCGAACCTCCTCGACTTAGCGGAGTTCCTCACCTCGAATGGATTTTATCGCTCCGCGAAAACAATCATTGAGGCGAGATTAGTGGCGGAACCCAAGCAGTTTGATCTCGGCTTACTCCTCATTTCGGTCCTCGGGAAACTGGGCGATGCTCTCGCTGTCAATCGGCACGTCACTTCCTTACGAGAGATGGCGGACACCCCTCCGCGATACAAACGATGGCTTGAGGCCTCTGTCAGCGCACACCGAGACCTCGAATCGCTCCCTGGATTTTTCGAAACAGAGCAGAACCGGTTCAGTTTTTCGGACGGTGAATGGTCTTCCGACAAAATCGAGAAATTCCTCATCCTTTGTGATATCGGGAAACAGCAACTTTTTACAGCCAAGGTAGCGGATGGCATCCGCACTCAACTCGCACAGCCCACCCTCGATGTGGAACTAAAATTGCGGTTGCGGACCTTCCTCGTCGGAGTCCTAGAGCGGGACCCGAGCGCGGCAGCTGAAGTGGAGGAGCAACTGAAGCAGCTCGCAGTCGAAGATCCTGCCCACAAACTGGAATATGAACTTCGCCGGGCGCTTGTCTACCATCGTAGCCAGAGAGTGGATCTGGCTCAGGCGATCGTTGCCGGGATCGATTTTACGCAGGTGACCGATGCCCCTCTGTTGCTCGAAGCGGTCGATGCTCTCCTCTCCTACGGGTTTCTCGAAGAAGCAGAGGTGGCTCTCGCAACCATCAATCGACTTGAGCCGTCCGATCTCCTGAGTTGGGAACGACGACTCTCCGTCCTCGTTTCGTTGCGCTCGGAGACCACCTTTCGTTCCGTCATTCGCTCGCTTCAAAATGGGGCTGCGGGAGTGAAATTTCGGGAACTCTCCGATCGTTCGCTTGAGGAGCATCTCGGGAGTTCCTATTGGCGATCGATCTCGGCGATGATGGCTTCGGGTGAGAAGGAGTTGCAAGAGATCCTCGCTCTCCTCGCCTCGGCGGAACGGGAGGAATTGATGCGGGATTCGCGCCTGTGGGCGGAGTGGACCCGTTCGCTTGTGCTCACTCGCCTCGGACGCAACGCAGAGTCTACCGAAGCGATCGCCCGATTCCGTGAGATTGCGAAACTGGAAAAGAAAGATTCGGTCGCTTTCCCGGACGGGTTGATCCTCTCGGTGGATGCGGCGGCCGATTTTCTCTCGTCGCGTCCACAGGTAGTCGCCGCAATCGCACCTCCTACCGTGGATTTCCTCCTCAATCAGCCGGTGATGAAATGGGCCTTTGAACTTCCCCGCGAGGTGAGTCTCCGATCGATGGGCCGAGCTGAGGGAATCATTCTCGTGGAAGATAGTCGTGAAACGATTCATGCAATCGATGCCGAAACCGGAAAACTTCGCTGGAGTAAGGAATTCGGTCGCACCGGGGGGCGCTCACTGCGAGGAAGACCGAAATCGTTTCAAGAAATGACCGTGCCTGCGCATCTGAGAAGCCCGGAAGGTGGGGATTTGCTCAGGAATAAACTGCTACCACCACTCCTTGTTGCCGGGACGTATTTCTTTATCGTCCGAGACGGTGCCGTAAGTGCGTTTCACGCCAAAGATGCCTCGCTAGCCTGGAGTGCCCCTCTGCCTACTGGGGGAAATGAGTTACGTCGGGATGTCTCTTTGGCGGTCGAGGGTGCTTGTCTCGTCGCTTACCCGCCCGATGACCAGTCCCTTTTCGGATTTGAAGTCTCGTCTGGAAAACTTCTCTGGGAGACCGATCTCGGTGAACCCTCGGAATCTGCGACTCGACTGTCTTCTCTCAATTCTGGCCTGACAGTGAAAGAAGGACATGCCTTCCTCTATGGGAAAAGCCCGGTAATTGTGGAGCTTGCCAGCGGCGAAGTTGTGTGGCGTTTTGATGGGAACGAGTCCTCAAAATTCCCTCTCGTGTTGCGTCCAGTGCGGGAAGGAAATGAACCTGTCCCGCCCATCCTTCCCGATGCCCCAGCTACGGAACTGTATGATTTCCAGGCGAACTTTGACCAAGGGAAATTGGACGTTTCCGATTTCTTGAATCATTCTTCTACACTGGTCGGGCCGGCCGTCTTCTGGTCCAAGTCGCGCCTTGTCGACCAGGTACCGAGTTTTGCCGCGATTTCGGAAGGCTATCTTCTTTTGATGCAGAGCGGCAAGGTCAGGAGAGTGTCGACCCGGCTCCCGGTGGCTTCGAGGGAACTCCCAGCGAGCGGCACGTTTTTAGGGCAGACGGGGAACCATGCGTGGTTTCTGGACGGCGGGTACCTCCTTCATCTCGATTTTTATCAGGACCGCGCGTCGAAGATCTCCCTCCACGATCTTGGAGACCCGGCCTCGATTCGGGCGGTCCTCTCAGGCAACCAGATTGTTGTTCGCGGCAGAATCGGTTTGAAATTAATCAATGCGCGCACGGCGCTCATCCTCGGTTCCACCACACTGCCAGCTCGTCTCGTCGAGTTTCTCGCGAACTCTCGTTTGGCCGCCCAAAGTGGAGAGGCGGTGGCGCAAGTTTGGCAGGGAACGATTTTTTCTGCTTCGCGAGGGGAGGCCGGATATTGCATCGCAGCCCCGGATTTGATTTCAGAACGTCAGTATATCACCGCCTTTGACCGTCAGCTGGTCGTATGCCTGGAATCCGCTGCAGACCTATCTCCCGCGCTGCCGCCATCACCCCCGACCCAGCCATAAACGATCCCAATGGCGCATTCTGAACCACCTGCCTCCCGCGAGGAACTCTTTGATGCCGATTTTCTGGATCGTCTTCGGGCACTCTATCTTCGTTTGCGAAAGCGAAAACAACTCCGACGAAAGGGACTCCAATCCACGCCGGCGACAGGGTTCACTCGGGAGTTTAAAGATTTCCGTCATTACACGCCAAAGGACGACTATCGCTCGATCGACTGGCGGCTCTACGCCCGACTGGATCGGCTCTTCATTCGCCTCTACGAAGAAATTCAGGAATTCCACGTTCACATCGTGATTGATACGAGCGCTTCCATGGTCGAACCCTTTCCAGAAAAGCGACTCACGAGCCTCAAGCTTGCCGTAGCGTTAGGGTATATGGGACTGGTAGGGCACCATCGCGTCAGCCTCTATTCGATCGGCGACCATCTCTCCGATCCACCGCCACCGATGAAGGGGCAGGGGAGTCTCCAGCGGATTCTCGACTTTGCGGCAGATCTGAAGTTTGGCGGTCTCACCGATCTGAACCGGTGTTTTGAAGACTTTCAGCCAGGGCGGCAGCGTTATGGCATCATCTTTGTTCTTTCCGATCTCTTCGGTCGTGATGTTGATGAGGCTCGCGAAGCGATTCGCCATGCCTCCGCTTGGCCGGGGGAGATCCATTTCATCCAGGTGTTTCATCCTTGGGAAGAAAAACCCGAAGTGGAGGGCGAGATCGAACTCCTCGACGTCGAGACTCGCGAAGAACGCAGACTCTGGTTTACGCCACGGGACCGCGAGCGCTACGAGGCCCGTTTCCAGGAGTTCCTGACCGATATCGAATCGTCCTGTCAGTCCCGCCAGATCGACTACCAGCGCTGGAGGACGGACACCCCCTTTGATGAGTTGTTTTTGGATCTCCTCTCAAGAGGTTCTGCGCTCGCCGGGAGCAGTTGAGAAGTACCGACACGATGCAGTTTCTCCATCCAAGTTCTTTGTGGTTGTTGCTCCTGGGATTCATCCCTTTAGCACTGTACTTGTTTCGTCGTCGTTCTCAGAAGATTCGTGTTTCGACCTTGGTTTTTTTCAAGACTCTTGCACGAGAGCATCAGGAATCCGCCTGGCTCCGGAGGTTCAAAAAGTGGTTTTCCTTTCTTCTCACCATTTTGCTCCTTCTCCTCGCAGTGTTTGTCCTGTCGCGCATCATCATTGAACAGGATGATGCGGATCAGTACCGGACCGTTGTGATTCTGTTGGATCGATCCGCCTCGATGGAAGTAGGGGACGAATCGGGAGAGTCGCGATTGGAGACGGCAAAACGAATTTTGAAAGAGCGTCTCAAAAAGGTTCCCGAAGAAGTCGGAGTCTCCCTGATCGCCTACGATGTCCGACCAGAGGTCATTCAACCTCGCACCATGAATCGGCGGGAGCTGCTCTCTCGGCTAGAGAATGTCGCGGTCCGACCGATGGCAGATCGCTCCGATGTGGCGATGGAGTCCGCTCGTATGATCGCCGGACTAGAGCCGCCGTCTGTTATCTGGCATGTCAGTGACCACCCGATTTCCGCAACCGGTGCCATCGCCGAAGCGGGGGTGCATGAGTTGAACCTCGCGCTGCCAGAAGCCGTGAATTGCGGGATCACGGCCTTACAACTACGGGCGGTTCCGTTGGAGCATTCGCGTTATGACGCCTTCGTTCAGGTCGCTTTAAATGCCGATTCTCCTAGGCCGGTCAACGTGCGTTTGAATGTAAGCGTTGGCGGTATCCCGAGTCAGTTCCGCGAGATCGAGCTTCAGCCTGCCGAAACAACCGGCGTCACCTTCCGTATCAACGGGGCCACCGATCAGATTCTCCGCGTCTGGCTCGAAACGGAGCGAGATGATTTTGCCCTCGATGATCAAGTGACGCTCTCGCTTCCCGAGGCAAAACCGATCCTGGCAGCCTGGATTCGCCCCGACGAGACGGAAGATCCCTACACCCGACTGGCTCTATCCTCGATTCAGGAAACTGGGACATTTGAACTCTTGAAAGGAAACCCCGGGGCCTGGCCGCTCTCGGAGAAAGTAGATGCGGTGATTTTTGATGGATGGCTTCCTCCCGAGTGGCCTACCGACATTCCCGCCGTGGTGATCAATCCACCAGGTTCCTCTGGACCTGTCATCGCCCGCAAACTCGATGCTCCGATTCCCTACGATTCTGTGCGCGTCGGGAACGCAGATCATCCGGTGCTGTTCCGGATCAGTAGCAGCCGCGTTGCCTTGGCACGGACAGCGGTTCTGGAAGCGAGAGGTTCCCTCGAACCTCTCTGGTTTGCTGGAAAGGACCCAGTCTTGGCGGCAGGGGAAGTAGGGGGGAAACGGCTTGTTGTGATGGCATTTTCCCCTGGGCTCTCGGATCGTCTTCCGCTGATGGCCTCCTTTCCGATCCTTATGGGAAATGCCCTTTATTGGTGTGTCGGTCAGGAGGATGGTGCCACACAGTCCCGGTTATTCAACACGGGAGAAATGGTGGCGGTCGAGGGAGAATCGATCTCCTGGGACGAATCAAATGGAGGGAGTAAGAGCAAAATACGACTTCCCCTCACCAGAGAAGTGATCGAGATGGATCGTGTCGGCGTCTGGACAACTGACACCGGGCAAAAGGGGGCGTCTCAGCTCCTTTCCGCGCCCGAGACAAATCTCCCGAGCCGGGGAGACCTCGGGAGTGACGAGGCTGATTATTTTCACGTGGAGAATGGATTCGCGGGGAACATGAAACTGTGGCTTCTCTCGGTCATCCTGCTGATCCTGCTCCTGGAGAGCTGGCTCTTTCACCGCCACGCCGTGTATTGAAACTGACGAAATGGATTGGATCTACCCCAAAGCTCTTTTTCTGATTGTCCCGGCGCTCGCGCTCCTGTTCTACGCTGACGTGCGTTCGACCCATCCGATGAGGGAGGTCCGTCGCAGATTGCTGCTCGTCCTGCGAGCACTGCTCGTGATCCTGGTACTCCTCGCGATCGCTTCGCCTGCTCGTCTCGTGACGAGCAGCGACCAGGCGGCGATGATCATACTCGATCACAGCCGCAGCCAGGGAAAGGTCGGCCTAGAATCCGTCTATAAAATCGCGGATCAGATCGCCGAAAAATACCAAGGAGCTGCGACGCTCGGATATGTTGCCGCAGGAGAAACGGCACAACTTCTCGCAAATCCCGGGAAAACGGGAGTTCCTTCCGTCGAAAAGGGAACCGAGATCATGGAGCGAATCGGCGGATCATCGGATTTCGAAAGAGCGTTTCAACTCGCACGAGGATTGTTCCCCGGAGGGTCCTCACGACACCTCCTTCTCGTGAGCGACGGAGTGGAGACACGGGGATCCCTCCTCAACGCAGCAAAAGAAGCGGCTGTCGCTGGTATCAAAATTCATGCCATCGGGGTAACGGGCGCGATTCAACCTGATGTGCGAGTGACTCGTCTCAGCAGTTCCCAATCCCGTCTCAACGAAGGGGCAAGTCTCGAACTGGAAGCCACGATCGAAAGTTCTCTCACCGGCCCGGGGCGGTTGCGTCTTTTTGAAAATGGAATTGAGGTGGAGTCGCTCGATGTGCAACTCACGGCTGGGGTATCCCTCGTGCAGCGTTTCAAACGAGTTCCGGAAAAGCGGAATATTTACAACTATCGAGTCGTCATTGAGGGATTTGAAGAGCAGGATACCATCCCGGAGAACAACGAAGCGCTCAGCATCGTGGATGTAAGAGGACGTCCTCTCTTCCTCTACGTAGAGGGGGAGGAAGGAGAGTCGCACTATCTCGTCGATGCGATGAACGAGGAGGGGATCCGACTCGACGTTCGCTCGCCGGGTGGTTTACCTAGCTCCTTGCAAGAACTCGCCGGATATGACGGAATCATCTTGTCGGACATCCCGGCACATCTGATCGGGGAGACACGCATGACTGCGATTCGGGACTATGTCGAAAAGCTCGGCGGCGGTTTTGTTATGATCGGCGGAGTGAACTCCTTTGGTGTGGGTGGATACTACCGCACCCCGATTGAAGAGATCCTGCCCGTGAAGCTCAAGGCACCGGATCAGGAGGAACTGCAGTCCTCGGCCCTCGCACTCGTGATCGACCGCTCCGGTTCCATGTCGGGCCAGAAGATCGAAATTTGCAAGGCTGCCGCGATTGCCACGGCCGAGCTACTCTCTGCGAAAGACTACATCGGGGTC